>CASGAK010000126.1 GCA_949299435.1 uncultured bacterium | reverse complement strand
TTTCAGCATAGGTTCGCCGTATCCGCAAAAAATAACCTCATCCGAAGGCGTTTGTTCATAAATTTTTTCAAACTGTTCAATGACATCAATTGATGTTGAATTTTCATTATCAAGCCATAATTGTTGTCCTTTTACATCATCTTTGTCATTTCTCAGGCAAAAAATACAATCATTTGTGCAGCGGTTTGTTAAATTTATATAAATTTTTCCGTCTAATGTATAAACTAAAACGTTTGACATATCTTGCCTTTCCAATCAGATTATCGCATGCTCAATTTTTATTTACAAGGGCAAAAATAAATTATTTAGGTCTTTATTTAGGCTTTTGTATTGATTTTATTTTGGTTCTCAAGGTCTCTTGTGCCTGGAAATGCATTTTGTCCTGTAAGTTTTTGGGTTACCCAGTATTGAATTTTCGGGATAAAAGTTGATAGGAATGCTGCTGAGATTATAAATCCAGTGCCCCAGTTAAGTGAATTTTTAATAAAGTTTGCTCGGCAGGCTTTATTTAAGGTATCTTCTGTAATTATGCCATTTTTAGCACGTTTGATAATATCTTCTACATAATTTATTGCATCTTGTCTTATACCTTCAAGTTCAGCTTGAGATACAAATTTAAGCGGGTTTTTACGGTCTGATTTGAGATTCTTTTTAAATGGAATATCTTCTTTTGTTGCTATTTCAAATAAATTATCCAAAAACTGCGGATCATTTATGTAACCGCCTTTAAAGATACTTTCTACTTGGCTTTTTGAAAGTATTTTTATATCTTCAATTGCAGGTTGTAAGTCTGCCATATCTGATGCAATTTTTGAAAGTTTTGCGTATTCTTCTCCTTTGTAAGTTTTTTGAAGTTCAGATAAAAAGTCGTCAAGGGTTATTATGTTTTTATCATTTTCTGCAAATTTTGTATTCATACTTTCAGTTATCGGATTTTGGTATTTGCCCGAGTCGAGTACGTGTTTGCGGAAGTTTTCAATGCTCATTTGTCCATTATTTTCTTTTAGCAATTGTTTAAATTCATCTGTTGCATATTTAGCAGATACAGGGTCTAGTCTTGTTTTATAGCCATCTTCAAGTTTGTTTAGCCATTTATTCATATTTGGCATGTTGAACATGTAGAAATAAATTGAGCTTAAATCTCTTATCAAAATTTCTCTGCGTTCATCGTTATTTCTCGCCATTATAGTACGACCGCTTGCGATTCCAACGTCTGTTGATAAAAGCTGGTATTTAGCGTCGTTTTCAAAATGATTTGCCAAAGAGAGCAAGGTCTGAGTATTTATTAAGCCTGTAAAAGTTGTCGGTGCTTTTTTATCGTTTGTTTTATTTAAAAATTCAGCTATTGAAACTTTTTGAGGATTAAATGTATTAGTATTAGTATTTGTCGGAGATTGTTCTGAGGTTTTCCTGTTTTTTCGGTAATATTTTGTGATTGATTGGTTTAGTTTTGGAACTAAAAAGCCAACTAAGCAGTTTGCAATAATTATACTGCTTGCTACTTTTGCAAATTTAAAATTAGCAATTTTCTTTTCAGAAATTCCGTATTTTTTTATGTAATTTTTAAGTGGATTGTGGAGGGAATCTTTGCCTACATCAAAGTTCGTTTCAGGCAGTTTAAGCAATTTATTTCCTACTGTGTAATCAATCAATTTATTGCAGCCTTTTACTCCGCTGAACCAAAATATAGCTCCGGTCATTTCTTCGGTTATTCTTTCTCTGCCTTCATCAAAGCCGCCTCTTTTAGCTGCTTGGTATGTTCTTCCAAATTCAACACAGGCTTCCAGTAAAATTAAGGGGGCTAGCCCGCGACTAGCCATTCCTTTTATGAAATGGCGAGAATTGTAGGTGTTATTAGGTATTATCGGCTTTATAGACATAGGTTTGATTATTAAAATAATTACAATTTGTTTAATATTCCTGAAAATTTTTTTTTGCTAATTTTTTATTCTTTTTTAATAGTTTGTTACACTGGGGGATTTAAAGTTTTGTTAATTTTTATTTTAGTAGTAACAAGAATTTTTTTTTTCATGTTTTTGCTAGAATGTGTAAGAAGGTAGTTAATTATGACATTCAGTCGTGTATCAAATTCTAATTTAGAAAAACATCATTATAATAATTTAAAAAAAACAAGTCCAAGTAAATCTTATGAAAAAACTTCTATCTCTAATAAGGATAGATCTGATGAATTTGTAGATTCATCATTAAAACGAAAAGTACTTTTAAGTTCTGTAGCCGGTGTTGCCATTGCATCAGCTTTTGTGGCTAAAAAGCAGGGATTTTCGCTTAATCCAAAAGTTATTTTTTCACAAAGTCCAAAAAATTGGGCTATGTTTAAAATTTTCAGCAAAAAAAATCCAGATGCAAAATTAATGGAAATAGAGGAAAAAGAAATTCTTACGCTTGCCGGGGCCTCTGCTTTAGGAGGTTTGGCAGGTGGGGCTGCTTTTGACGATAAAAAATACTTTAAAGGTAAACTGAGAGAAACTGTAAATCAATTGCTGGGTAATGTTTTAGTTCCTGTAATTTGTGTAAGTGGTGTATCTCATTTTTATGATAAAAATAAAGCAAAAATTTTGAGTTATGTACCTCAGGCTCCTGGGCTTAGCGGTAAGGGAATTAAGTACTTTAATAAAATTTTAAAAGCATTGCCTTCTGCTGCTTTGACTGTTCTCGGGCTTGGAGTTGGTATTGTCGCAGGAAATAAATTGTCTAATTTTATTAATGAAAAAATTTATCATAAACATGTTGAAAGAAAAATTAAAAAAACAGATTTTGCTCCGCATGTTGATGACTTGAGTATGGCAGTTACGTTAATGGCGGATAAATCAGCTATGTCCACA
This sequence comes from uncultured bacterium, assembly GCA_949299435.1. GTDB lineage: Bacteria > Cyanobacteriota > Vampirovibrionia > Gastranaerophilales > Gastranaerophilaceae > Scatenecus. The sequence continues at coordinate 12,566 of CASGAK010000126.1, read as the reverse complement.
GCTATTACAAGAACTGTGCCTGCATTTTTATGTGTTCCAGGATACCAAATAGGTATACATAGGGATTAAATCTATAATGTAAAATAATAAAAAAGTGCCAATTTTGGCACTTTTTTTATTATTCTTTTTCTTTTAGCATTTCTGCATAATAGTCAAGTTTTTCGATTAGTGGTGTGTATTTTTCATATAATTCTTTTCGGGTTGCATCTTTATTTTGACTTTGTGCTATTTGCATATCAAGTTTTGCCTGTACTGCAATTTTCAAGACTTCAGGTATATTTAAAGCTGTAGGATTATCACTTGATAGATTGTCATAATATTTATTTATAAAATCTGGTGCAATTCTTAATTTCCAATAAATATCGTTTTTATCGCCTCCAATATTGTATACAATATTTTTGTCGGTAATGCCCAAGATATCAGCGAATGATACCATAACTTTTTCTTTTGTAAACAATTCTGCAAATTTGGCTTTGATCAGTTCTTTATCTGCTTTTGCTAAATTATTTCCAAGTTTAGGTATGCCATTTATAGAATTTGCTATTTTTTGGCAGAATTCATCTCGTTCTTTTGCTCTTGCTGGGTCTTGGTGAAGATAGCCAGCAAGATATTGTGCGTCCCAAGTATTTTGATTTCTTATATTTCCTCCGTCTTGTCTTAGCATATTTATTGCAGGATTTGAATCATGGGAGCCGACTAAAAACCAATTCTCGTTACCTTGTTTTTCTGCAGGAGAATATTCAGTTTGAACAATTCTTGGGAGGTTTAGTCTTCCATAGTATACTTCTTTGAATTTATCAGGCTCACAGCATATAGTTTCCCATACGGCATCTTGAGGTTTCAGGTTATGTCTTTTTAATATGGGTAATACTATTCTTTCCAGGATTTGCGGATAACTTCCATAATCATCAAGTGGTCTGCCGTCATCTCCGGGAAGTTTTGATACAAAATTACCATATATTTCACTTTTTATTTGTTTACCGTTATCATCATATTTAACGGTACTTTCTTTGTATATGAAAGGTTCTATCAAACCTAATACGTGGTCAATTCGAATGTTTTCACAATTTTCCAGTGCGTGCTCTATTTTTTCTGTCAAAAATACTCCGCCTATATCAAGGGCATTGGGACCTAAGAAAAGTTTTCTTGGATTAATTACCGGAATGCTCCACAATTGGTATGGGGTATTTCCATGTTCAAAGGATCCCATTTTATAGTCATCTAAAAAGGCATCTTTGTATCGCCAGTAATCCATTTTTGAGCAACCTACAAGCAAATCTGAAAAATATTTGAAATTGTGCTCATCACGAAAATCTTTGTTTTCTTTTATTTGTTTTGTAATTAAAAATTGCTCAAATTGATAGCGTTCAATCGCGTCACTATATTCTTTTTTTAGCACTTCATAGTGAGCTATTGCTTTGGGGTTACCTTTCCTTTTTTCGGCTATCAAATTTGCATCAAGCGGATCCCATTTGCTCAAATCCTCAGTCTGATTTTCAAAAACTAATATTTTGTATAGCCCTTCTTCTTCTGTTTTTTGTCCTTTGGTTATGTTACTTGAGCCTTTTGATTCTTTAAATTCTATAAATTCTTTGTTAAGTTGGGTCGCTTCTACTGTTTGTCTTTTTAAATCCTGTTTGAAGTTGTTATATGCCTCGTTAAACCCTAAATAATGTGCTATACTTGTTTCATTAAAATTAGTGAAGGTATAGTTTTTAGGATTGTTTTTCTTAATCGGTGCTGTCAGATATTCATATGTTTTATTGGTTAAAAGTTTGCCATATTCTTTTGTCGTTAGTAGTTTTAAATCTAAGAACAGCGGGTTCTCGTTTAAGGCTGATGAATTATATGGAGAAATATTTTTACCTGACAATTCTCCGTTTGGACCTAATTGATTTCCGTTAAAACCATTCAGAATTAGGAAATTAATCCATTCTTTTGCACCTTCGCCATAGGGTGAGCCTATAAATGAATCCCTTTTGACTGACGGAAAAACAGAACCATGGGTAATTGCAATCCTTTCTTTTACCCCTGCTACTTCAAAACCTTTTTCAATGGTCTTTTGATAATCCTCGGCTTCTTGACCTTTTCTTGGTCTGCGTTGAAATGAAAAATTATTATATAATCTGTTTTGTATAGGTGATATGTGCATGCTATTATAAAACTTGTGAAAATTTTTTTTGCTATATGATACCTAAAATTTCTATTCCGTAATTACAGCCAATTTCTTCTCGAGTTAGTACCACAATATTACTCATATAATTGGAGAGCAATGAGAAAAATAAATGTCTTAATTCCATGGGAACTAAGATTTTAGGCTCGTTAATATCCATTTGTTTTGCCTTCTTAATTATTTTTTGAGCTAATTTTTCGGCATATTCTCCATCTATTTTTATTATAAAATTTTCATCTTCTTCAAAACTTGGCATAAACGCATCAATAGTTTTATCGGACAATTCAAAAAGACTTATTACACCGTTTTCATTTGCATAAGGTGCACAAATCCTTCTTGATAGTGCAAGACGTACTTTTTTTAATAAGTCTGATTTTGCACTGTCTTCAGCGTAGTCGTTCATTTTTTCAAATAAATATACAATATCTTTTATGGATACTCGCTCTTTTATTAAGCTGGTTAATATAAATTTTAAATCTGATATTGATATAAAATCAGGTATCAAATTCTCTACAAGAAATTCATTTTTTTTGCTTACTATATCTATATATTTTTCTACATCAGAGTAGTCCATCAATTCATCTACATATTTTATTGAGGTATATTCCAATGCTTTTGCAATGTATTCAGCTCCTGTGATCCCTTTTTCCCAAAAGTTTTGTGTTTTCGACTTTTCAAGCCATACAATCTTTTCACCTGTTATAAAGTCAATATCATATATTGCATTTTTAATTTTGCTATCTAAATGTAAGTCTTTGTCATAAAACATTGTGTAATTCGGATATACACATGCTCTGAATACTTCAAGACCCCTTATTTTTATTGCAAATTCATAAGGGTTAAGGTTTTCATCATCTTGAAATACTATTTTAGGTATAACATATCCCAGCTCTTCAGTAAGTTTTAGTCTGGATTTCACTGTCTCAGCCAAAAGTGTTTCATGACAGTCCTCGGTTTCATTTTCGACATATTCAACCAATTCATCACTTAGATTTATTAACAATTTCTCTTCATAGAGTTTTTCATACATAACATCAGGAGAGGTTGCTTTTGCCAGTTTTATTTTTAGTTCGTCTAATTCCTTTAAGTTCGCTGAAATTTTGTCATTTAACTTTTTGCGGCTGACTGAAGCCGGTGCTTCTTTTTCCAGTTCCTTTTTAATTTTTGTTATTTTGTTTTGTTGATTTTTGATTTTTGATTGTATATCAAGACAATTCTCATAGGGTGAAAGTTTGGGAGAGAGCATTTTTTCCATCTGACTTTTGAAAGAAGAAATATTTATTACATCGGAGGTGGAGTTTTCTTCTTCAGATTTTGTTTCACACATAAAAATGCAGTTAAATTTTATTCCCTCATCAGTTTCTACTTCGTTCATGCTGTATAGCTCCCAGCCGTTCATTGACATTTCGTTTAAAAGGTTTTGAAGCTCTTGCATGTTATCACCTGAACAGGTTTTTATAATATACTGCATTTTTTTATTAAACATTTTCTACTCCTGAGTTTTGTCTTTTTCTATTAATATTTTTAAGGCTTCAATAGCGGATTTAATTGCCATATCGGTGTCATGGATTACAGGATTTTCAAGATTTTGTTTCTCCCGCTCTTGGTTAGCGACGGTTAAAAATATTGAGCCGACTTTTACTCCTAATGCACTGCCTACTACAAACAGTGCGGCTGATTCCATCTCAGATGCTTTACAGCCCAGTCGTTTCCACGCTTCCCATTTATTAAGCAATTCATAACTTACAGGTGATTTTTCCGGGCTATGTTGTCCGTAAAAAGAATCTTTACATTGGACAATTCCTGTATGATAGTTATGACCTGATTTTTTACAGGCTTCAAGCAGGGCATTGGTAATTTCCAAATCTGCAACTGCAGGAAATTCTATGGGGGCATATTCTTTTGAGGTGCCCTCCATTCTGACAGCTCCCGTTGCGATTACTAGATCTCCGCCTTTTACATTTATATCAATACCGCCGCAGGTACCTACTCTGATGAATTTCTTTGCACCGATTTTTACGAGTTCTTCTAATGCTATTGATGCTGAAGGCCCCCCTATACCTGTAGATGTTACAGTTACTTTTTCTCCGTTTAAGTATCCTGTATAGGTGGTATATTCACGTCTGTCTGCAATAAGTTCAGCATTGTCAAAGTATTCTGCTATTTTTTTGCACCGTTTAGGATCGCCGGGTAATATTATGTATTCCCCGACATCTCCTGCTTTTAATCCGATATGATACTGCTCTCCGTTTTGAGAATATTTCATTATATTTCCTTTCAAAAATTAGTATGTTCCGCTTTTTAATTTTTGAATTACCAAATCTGTGATGTCTACTCCGCCTACAAATACTGTACTTGTATCAAGAATTACATCAAGTTTTTGTTCTACAAGTACCTGTTTTGCGGCTGCTTGAATTTTATTATATACTTGTTCACCTTTTTGGGTTTTTAATTTTAATAATGCTTCTTGTTTTGCATTAAATTCTCTTGCGGTAGCATCTTCAAAATTTTGTTTTTTCAATGGTGTATCTAATGCTTTGTATTGTTTTTCTTTATCTACCATGTATTGTTGAAGTTCTAATTGTTTTGCGTCAATTTCTTTTACTGCAGCTTGAGCAAATGAAAAGTTCTCTTGGACTTTTATGTAATTTATATACCCTACCCCACCTGCAAATGCTTGGTTTGCAAAACTGCTAAGACCTAGGATTAGTGTTAATATCGCTAAATTTTTTTTCATATTACCTCCTTAATTTTTATTATTTTAGTAAATTAAATCGCCTACACCAAATGTGAAGTATCCGCTTTGATTGCCGTTTTCTCCGGCGTTGGTAAACGGAATACCGTAATCAATTGATAATGGTCCCATACCCGGGATATACAATTTAAGACCGACACCTGCCGTGATTGCTTGAAGCGGTCTGTCATATAATGTGTTTGTGACTGTTGGGTTAAATACTTTACCAGCATCAGCCCATACGGTAAATCTTATGTTGTTTAAGAAATTAACTTTTCTAGCCAGTCTTGTTCTGTCTAAGAATGGTATTGGCGTCGCAAATTCAGCTGATCCCATTATGAAAGCATCACCTGTACCGACTCCGCTCATTTTGAAACCTCTTATGGTATAAGGTCCGCCTAATCTGTACATCATAACCTCTGGCATGTCATCACCGTGGATTCTGCCTCCGCCTTTTGCTGTGAATGATAATGATGATTTCTTACCTACGGGAATATAATGCTTGATAGATCCTGTTAATTTACCATGAGTTTTATCAAATCCGTCAAGTCCGATTTCTTCGTCAAATCTTAAACTTGCAATTGTACCCTCACGAGTTACAGGACCACCTTTACGTGAATCATAGATTAATGCCGGGCTCAGTGACATAAATAAGCCGCCATCTAATTGTTTTGCACGTTCTTCTATCGGTATATTATATTTTTGGTACAGGCTTGCTATTTTATTAAAATCGCCTTCTTTTACATTTATGTTTTCAACACCCAAAGAGAATGTCGATGTTAAATGTTTTGCTTTTTTAACTCTATGTGCAAAAGTAACTTCGCCGCCAAATCTTTGTTCTATTGCCAGTGGAACTTGGTAGCTTCCGAAATCTCTAAAGAATAACTTGCTCATTAAAGAGGTATCTGCGTTGAAGAAGTATGGTTCAAAGAAACTTAATTCTACTTGCATATTCATTCTTCTAATTATTGAAGCATCATTCAAAATTACACCGGAGCCGACTAAGCCGTTTAATGATACTCTTTGGTTGCGTCCGCGGAAGTTGTTGTCTGCGATACCTAATGATCCGAATACACCTGTGACGGTATCAAGTCCGCCTCCAATTGAAATGTTCGCTGTACGTTGCTCTTGGACGTTGATGGTTATATCATAAGCATCTGGTATATCAGGACAAGGAGTAATCTCTCTTGTAACATCTTTGAACGCTTGTGAGGCATATAATCTTACGATATCCTCTTTTAAAAGGTTTTCGTTATAAATCATACCAGGTTCTGACAAGACGTTTCTTTCGATTACAAAGTCTTTTGTCTTTTCATTACCTGCTATTAAAATCCTGTTTATGGTACCTTCTTTTAAGCTGATATTTATTGTACCGTCGGGATCGTCTGTTACAGAATCTATTCTTGCTAAAATATAGCCTTTAGATGCATAGCATTGTTGAATTTTAGCTATTGCTTCATTTAATTGAGCTATGTTTTGAGGCTTGCCTTTCATATCAATCAGGTATGAAAGAATTTCTTCTGTTGATACTACTGTGTTACCTTCTATTGTAAAATCTGTGACGGGGGCATTTTCTTCTAAAATTATTTTAAGAGTAATTGTACCGTCAGGATTGTTTACAGGAATTGCTCGCATTTTTTCGCTAAAATATCCCAGCTGGTAGATATTGCGTAGGTCTTCTTGGACTGTATTCCTGTCATATATTTCACCTTTTTTTTGTTTAATATTTGTGAGGATTATTTCAGGTGAAATTACATTTGTTCCATGGATTTCTATGTCTTTGATATATTTGCTGCCCTTTGTTGATGAGCGAGATACAGCAGGCGTTTCGTTTGTGCTGTTGTTATAGTAGTTAGTATAATTATTCTCTTGTGGTCGTGTAAGAGGTTTAAATTTCGGGGTATCCTCTTGTGTGTCGGGCATGGATTTATTTGTTGAATCTTCCGTTTGTGTCGGTAATTCTTCTTTTTCCAGCTGAATTTCTGGCTCTTGTGTTTCTTGTTTGTTTTTTTTGTTTCTGTTAAAAATATTAAATCTTTTTTTCTTCTCTTTTATTTTAGAATCTTTGGTATTTTTTGCAACAGTATTCTCCGGTACAACAGAATCTGAATATACATAATTTTCAGACATTTCACTTCCTGTTGTATCCATGGCATTATAATCCCATAGACTGTCAGCTCCCAAGCTCGATAACGGATTTAATGTCAGTAATGATAATGATACTATGATTGAATATATTATTCTTTGTGATTTCAAGAAATCCAAGTCCTTAAATCTTCTCTATTCTTAAAAATATTATACCATAAACTTTCAAAAGTAAAAAATTTAATATTAAGATATGAAACAATTGTTTATATGTCTAAAATCCTTTTATAGACTTCATTTTTGTTTATGCCGTACAGTTCAGAAATTATTATTGAAATTTCTTTTGCTCCAAAATTTTTCTTTTTTAATTTTTGAATTTTTTCTTCCAAATTAATTTCTTCATTTTCGGAAGTTTTTTGGTAGACCATGCCTACTATTTCACCTTTTAGCGTGTTTTGTGTAAAGTGGGATATTATTTCAGAGGTTGTGGCTGTAACATTTTCTTCAAAAACTTTTGTCAGTTCTCTGCCTATTGATACTTTAGGGTTATTCCTTGCTTGTTTTATAATTTCTAACGTATTTATAAGGCGATTTGGGCTTTCATAAAATACAATATTTGTGTTTTGGTATTTTATTAAAATATTTTCTATTTGAGTTTGAGATTTTGGTAAGAAACCGGCAAAGAAAAAGTCCTCTTTTTCTCTGGCATTTTGAGATAGAAATGTTGCGAGGGCATTTGCTCCGGGAAGTGATGTTATTGAAAAATTATGTTTCCGCAATTCTTCTACTAAAATTGAGCCGGGATCGCAAAATAACGGGGTGCCTGCATCTGATACAAGGGCTATTTTTTGACCAGTTTTTAAAATTTCAATAAATTTCCTGAGGCGTTCTTTTTCGTTAAATTTGTGATAGGAGATACATTTGGTTTTTATCTCAAAATGATTTAGCAGTTTTTGAGTTACACGCATGTCTTCACAGGCGATTAAATCCACACTTTTTAGTATTTCCAGTGCTCTTAGTGTTATATCACCTAAATTCCCGATAGGTGTTGGCACTATGTAAAAATCATATTCTTTCATAATTCGATTTTAGCATGAAATTATTTTAATTTATTTTGTTAAATGTTGGTTCTAAATCTTTCTTGGTTTTATCAAGCACCTCATTATAGTTTATATTTACTGGTGTCGGTTTTGAGGTGTGTATTACTTCTAAAAATACTTTTGCATTATAAGGTTTTTTATTATCTAAAAAATATTTTGAGTTTGCTGCATCTTTTCTTGCGGGGACTATTAGTCCGCTTTCTGAAAGTTTTTCAAGACTTTCTTTTGATGAAAGATATTCAATTAATCGTTTTGATTCTTCTTTATGTTCAGATTTTGATGAAATTGCCCAGCCAGAAGCGTCAAGGGGTACAACACTTCCCTTTTCACCTTTGGGAAATGGTGCTATATCCCAGTCGAATTGAGCGGTTTCTCGGTATTTGGGAACAAGCCATCTGCCTGAGAGGTGCATTCCAAGTTTCCCTTGTAAAAACATTTGTGCCATTGTAACACTTGCTGTTTCGCTGTTTGTCGGAGCTACATGGTAGGTGTTTCTTAGATCCGAATAGAATTTGATACCTTTTTGGCTTTCAGGTGTGTGTAATATATTTTGTGTACCATCATCTGAGAGTATCCCGCCCCCTTCGCTCATAAGGTAGGGCAAGTAAAATAGAGGATCCTCTTCAAAACTTATTCCGAATATTCCTTTTTCTTTGTCGGTAAGTTTTTGTGCAAGAGATAAAAATTCAGCAAATGTTGTGTTTTCATTCGGATATGGAATGCCTTTTTGATTAAATAAATCTTTGTTATAAAAAATTACCAAATTTGAAATATCTCTTGGTATCGCATAAATTTTACCTTTGTATGTCATTGCATCAATTGATTTTTTATAAAAATTATCATTGATTAAATTTGAATCATCTAAACTCTCAAGCATACCAGCATTTGCATAGATTGGTAAATATAAATTGTTTACAAAAATTACATCTGGTGCTGTGTTTGAGGCGAATAACAGATGCAGTTTTTGAAAATAATTTTGCGGTATGTGCATAAAGTCAATTTTTATATCAGGATTTTGTTCTTCAAATTCTGATAAAAGAGGTTTTAAAATATCTATTTCCGATTTAGAGCCCCAGCTTGAAAATTGAATTGTTGTTCGTGTATCTTGGGTGGTGCAGCCGCACAAAAAAACAGATAAAAATATTGATAAAATTATTTTTTTAAGCTGCTCTTTTTTCAATTTTTTACCTGTTTCTTTATTTTTATAGTTCTATTAAAACACCCATTTTACTTTTGTTTACTTCAACGAGTGATTTGAAATTATCTGCTTTTACCATATACACATTCGGGTTATCTTGTCTTACTTGTAGAGGTTTATTTATATTTCTGTCAAACTTTTTCAATACAAAAATTTCATCTTTAACTTTGCCTATTACAGCTGACTTACCGTCAAGTGATACTAAATAAAATCCGCGTTCTTTGTCTATGTTAAAGCCTGATTTTATTATAAGACCGCTCAGATAGTCCGCTTTTTCTGTTTTAGATGGGTTCTGTATAGGGTTTGTTGTTTTTTTTGTCTGTTTAGTAATTGCTTTTTGAGTTTTAACTGTTTTATTATCAAAACTGTTTGCTACAACATTTGATAGCGGACTTGTTATTTTTGATTTGTCTTTTTCGATTATATTGAAATACTCATCTACGGAAATCATTTCATAATCGTTTTTATCTTCTTTGAATTCCGGTTTTATGTTTAGTAATTTATTACTTTTAGCTATCAGATCAGATACACTGAGTGTTGCATTTTTGAACATTCTCGGGTTTGTGTGCAGTTGTGAGTAACCCAAATTTATATGAGGCATTTCTTTTGGAATTTCTAAATGTACACGTCGGTGTTTAATTTTTTTGTTCCGATGAGTTTCTTCCAATGCTATTTTTTCAGCAAAGGCTTTTAATTTTATAGTTCTGTTTAATTCGTTGTGAATATTATCTGCTTCATTTGCTACTTTATCTGATATAGCTAAATTGTTTTCGATTTCTTCTATATCTGTTTCAATATTTGTTTTTTCTACACTTGGTGATGCTTGTAATATTCTATCGAGTTTTTCGCTTTGAGTTTCTTCTTCGATAATATATTCCACTTTTTCTTCTTTTGCAGGCTTTTTATTTGCAACAAATTTGTATTTGGGATCGTTATTTGGAGCTTTGTTCTGCTTATCTGTAGTTCCCATATACTGTTGATATTTTTCTTGCCAATTTAGGTTTTCGTTGTTGATTATATTTGTATAATCCTGAGTCGGTGTGGTTTGTGGTTGTTTTGATATGTTTTCTATAAAAGATTTTTTAATAATTTTTGAGTTTCTCAATGTGAGTTTTATTATATTGAATAATGCTATTATGCAAAGTAGCGGAATAAAAATAAGTGCCAAAGTTAGAGGCATATTCGGAGGCATTTTCGCAATAATATCTTCTTTTATTGCAGAAAAACTCTTGCTGACCGGTATTATGTCAGGTTTGTTTTGATTAGCTTGAACGTTTTCTTGTGTTTTATTTGTTTGTGCTATTTTGGTCGTCGTCGCTGCAATTTTTTCTGTTTCTTTTGCTGTGTTTTTGATTTCATTTTTCTCATTAGAGGTTATTTCTTTTTGAGGTTCTGCAGTTGGTTGGTTTTCTGGTTTTTTCAAAGAAGTTGGTATGATGTTATTAAGTTCTTTGAGTTGTTTTTTTTCTGCTTTAGCTATTTTTTTATCAACTGCAGGTTTGGGGTCTTGTTTAGTAGCTGATTTTTGTATGTTATTTTCAGTGATAGCTTTTTTAATTGTTTCTTTTGCTGTAGCTATATCTGAGGCAGTCTTAGTCGGCTGAATTTCAGGCAACTTAAACCCTGTAGTTTCTTTTTTTTCTGATATTGCAGGCGGTGGAGTTACTGTAGGTTTTGATTTTTGTTGAGCTATTAAAGCACGGTATTCCCGTTGCTCTTGAGTTACGGGAGCTGTTTTAGCCGTATTTGTTTTTATTTCTACGGGTCGGTTTGTAATTACCGTAACTTTTGTATATCCACCCTGTCCGTCATTTACGGATCTTACATCTAGGTCAGATACGATGTCTTTTACTGCTGAAAAATCAGGTTTTGAATTTTGAGCGTTGTTTACATTTGGCATTAAAATGACATATTTATTGTCAGACTTTTTAGTCACAACAACGTTATCCGCGTAGGGGCTTGATGTATATAGGGTAAATTCAAGTCCATCGTTGGTGTTTCTCTTTACATCTACCTGATTTAGAGTATTGTCCGCGAATGCTTGATTGCCTGTAATGTTTGTCAAACTTAGGCATAAAAGTAAAGTAAGACATAATCTTTCGGATTTTTTAATCATATTTTTTCCGTTATTTTTACCTACCACTATATATTATATAATACATTGATATTAAAAAAATTGCTAGTTTCTTAATATTTTGATACTTTTGTGTTAAGATTGTAAACATGAAAAGTGGATTTGTAACGATAATAGGACGCCCAAATGTAGGCAAATCAACGCTTCTAAACCAAGTGTTGGGGCAAAAAATTGTAATAACAACTGATAAAGCACAGACGACAAGAAAAAGAATAAAAGGAATATATACGACAGATAAGGGGCAGATAGTATTTATTGATACCCCCGGAGTGCATAAGCCTTTGAATAAGTTGGGTGAATTTTTGCTGGACGAAGCGAAAATAGCTATTCCTGATGCTGATTTAATTCTTTTTTTAGTAGACGGCTCAGAGCCTGCTGGTAAGGGGGATAAATGGATTGCTCAAAATCTTCTTGAAACCGATATTCCTATAATTGTTGTAATGAACAAAGTTGATAAGGTGAAAAAGCAAGAAAAAGTTGAAGAAAATCTTTTATCTTATAAGGTGCTTTTTGGTAAAAATCTTCCTGTAGTAAGGGTTTCAGCTAAAACAGGACGTAATATTGATACATTACTCAGTAACATATACAAAAAGCTGCCTGAGGGAGATTTGCTATATCCTGAGGATATTGTGACAGAAGAGACTATGAGAGCTGTTGCTGAGGAAGTTATAAGAGAAAAAATTTTAATAAACACATCAGATGAAATTCCGCATTCTGTAGCTGTCAAAATCGACAGATATCAGGAAGCTGATGATATTGATAAAATATATGCAAATATTTTTTGTGAAACAAAAAGCCAAAAAGGAATTTTAATCGGAAAAAACGCTTCAATGCTTAAAAAGATAGGTATGGAAGCTAGGATTGAGCTTGAAAAAATAACAGAAAAGAAAGTCTTTTTAGGGCTGGAAGTCAAAGTTGATAAGGATTGGCGTAAAAAGGAATCATCTTTGAAAAAGTTCGGCTATGAGCAGGAAAAATAAATTTACCAAGGATAGTCGTCTTTGATTTCCCAGCCGTCGTTCATTATCTTTGCCGCACAATATCCTCCAGAGTTTGTATGGCTGCAATTGAAATTGATTTGATTAGTTGTTTTGTCATACCCGTAAGGTCTAACTATATTATTATCAAAATAAACAACAAAT
>CASGAK010000125.1 GCA_949299435.1 uncultured bacterium | reverse complement strand
TTTTTTTAATCTATGCTATAATGACTTCAAAGGTTTTTGTTATAAAAGGAGGATATTATGTCAAATCCAGTATTAAACGACAAGTTTTTAGAAAATGAAAGAGTATTAGACGGGGAGACGATGTCTATTAATGGTACGATAAGTAAGACATTAATTCTGTTTTTATGCCTTGCAATAACTGCAATATATACTTTTTCACTTGTTTTTGCAGGTTATATTGATCATGCCCAAATGCTTACTATTGGGGGTGCAGTTGTAGGGTTTGTGATTGCTTTAGTAATGATTTTTAGCAGAAACACGACTCTATTTAGATTTTTATCCCCAGTGTATGCTTTAGCTGAAGGCTGTTTTATAGGCGGTATATCAGCATTTTTTGAGTCTTTTTGGACTGGAATTGTAGCTCAGGCTATTATATGTACAATGGTAACTATTCTTATGATGCTTGGTCTATATCGTGTAAATCTTATTAGAGCTACTGAAAAATTTAGATCGGTTGTAATTATTTCTACAGCTTCTATTTGTGCTATTTATTTAATTCAAATCTTAGCTTCTTTTTTCGGTCGCTCTATCCCGCAAATTTTCACCGCAAGTCCTATCGGTATAGGTTTTAGTTTGCTTGTTGTTGCAATCGCTGCTTTAAATCTGATTCTTGATTTCGATTTTATAGAAAAAGGCTCAGAAGCAATGTTGCAAAAAGATTACGAATGGTATGGTGCATTCGGGCTTATGGTGACAATTGTATGGCTGTATCTTGAAATTTTAAAATTGCTTGCAAAATTTGCAATGAGTAGAGAATAATTTATTATTTTATCAAAAAAAAAAATGACTGCAATTATATTGATTGCAGTCATTTTTATATAAGTTCTCCATAAAGTTTATTTTCTTTTGCTTCTGTAATTTTTACTTTGGCTAATGTATTTAAAATATTTATATTTGTAGAATTTGTAATGACAGTTAAATAATTCCTTGTCACACCTTTTAATAAGCCACTTTTTTTATCGGGATTTTTTTCAATTAAAAATTCTTGTATTGAACCGATATTTTTGTTGATAAAATTTTTATATTTTTCTGCTGAAATTTTTTTAATTATCTCAGCTCTTTTTTCTTTTGTCTTATCATCAACTTGATTGGGCATATTAGCACCTAAGGTTCCTTTTCTTATTGAATAGGGAAAAGTATGAATTTGGGACAGCCCTGATTTTTCAAGATTATGTTGAGTGATATTGAAATCTTCATCTGTTTCTCCTGCAAATCCTGTAATTATATCACTGCCTAAAAATGGCTTATCGAAAATTTGATTTATTTTTTCGATTTGCTCTAGGTAATATTCTACTGTATAAAATCGGTTCATAGAGCGTAAAGTCTTATTGCAAGCTGATTGTAGCGACAGGTGAAAATGCGGGCAAAATTTTTCTGAATTAGATAGAAAATCAAGCATTTCATTTGTTATTTCAAGTGGATTTAAAGAACCTAGTCTGTATCTTGGAATAGTTGTTCTTTCTTCAACTGCTTTTAATAAATCCAAAAGTTCCATACCAATATCTTTTCCCCATTGACCGATGTGAATTCCAGTAAAGACTACCTCTTTAAAGTTATGATTTGAAAGATTGTTTATTTGATTGATGATAAATTCTATATCAGCACTTCTGCTTTTACCTCTAGCAAAAGGTATTATACAATAAGAGCATCTGTTATCGCAGCCGTCTTGAATTTTCAGACTTGCACGTGTTTTTGTCATTGTATCTAATACTGCCTTATGAAAACTCTCCTGTTGCATAATATCACTAATATTAATACGACTATCTTTTTCTGTAGCAGTCATTGCATTGTAAAAATCTAACTTCTCATCATTACCTATTACAATGTCAATGAAATCATTTTCAAGTAGTTGTTTTTTTTCAATTTGAGCGATGCAACCTGTTATTATAGTTTTTATATTTGAATTTTTATGCTTAGCGTTCCTGAGAAGATAAAACGCCTCATTGTCACTTTTGTGCGTTACAGTGCAAGAGTTCAAAATATAATAATCAGCTGCTTCAATACTTTTAACTTCTAAAAAATTGTTTTTTTCTAAATTTTCTTTTATGACAGCACTTTCAAATTGATTTGATTTACAGCCCATTGTATGTATGTAAAATTTTTTCATTATTTAATTTTATTAAAAAACGGATATGATGTAAATAAAAATTAATAAATGTTACATTTATAGCAAAAAAATTTACTTTTGGGGTTTATAATTGTATAATAAAAGTGTAGAATCGGAAAGGTAGTGTGTATATGAATATACATTCTGTTGATAACCAAACTTTCAGTTCAAATAGAGAAAGAAATTTAAGTTATAATTCCAGAAAAGATCCTCGTTATAATGTGGATAATATTATAAAACTAGATGATGCTTCAATAAGAAGAATTGCTTACGCAAGAACAGTTAATGAAGTAGAAGATAATAAAAACAAAAAAATTAATAAGTTTATATTAGCATCAGTGCCTGTAGCAGCGGGTATATCTTCAGCTTTGTTGATGCCTGCAAAGAGTTCAGTATTAGGTAAAAATATTAAAGGAACTGCCGCAAGACTTTTAAACGGTGCTAAAAGTACTGTATTTTGGGGAATGCTTTTCGGCTTAGCAGGTGCAATATCTGCTGGTAGAAATTATTTAGAAGATAAATTCCCTAAAGTAGATAAATTTACAAGAGAAAATCCTCTATTAACTTTCTTTGGATCTGTGGGTGCATTTGCAGCTACACTAGCTTTGGGATTAAAATCAGTACCTAAAATGATATCAGGTGCATCTAAATATATCGATGCAAAGGCTGTTGAGAAATTAAGAGATTCATTAACTAAAACCGCTGATAAATTTAATGATAATAGATTAGTTTCAGCCGTTACAGATACAGCGGTAGATTTGAAAAACAGTTCTTATTTCTCACCTTTCAAAAATATAGTTAAAACTGCAGTAAGTTGGGCTCCTATGACTTTATTATGGGGCGGTATACTCCACTCTTTCAATCATAGACTAGCAAAACGTGAAGAGTTTGAAAAAAATTATTCAGGTTTGAAAGATTATCAACATAGACTCGCAAATGCTAGAATTAATGAATTAAAGGCAAAAAATAGGATTTTAGAGCAGGCAGTTAAATTAAATGCAGATGCAAATGTTTAATATAAAAAATAAGGAAGTAAAGAAATCCAAATAATCCATTTTGAAAGCTGATAAAGTTTGTATAAAGCAAACCACCTTAATTATTAAGGTGGTTTGCTTTATTTTAGTGAAAGTTTTTTGATGGATTCCGATGCAAAATTATATATACTTCGTAAAGAATTCACAAAGTTAAGAAATTAGCTGTCAATAAATCAGTAAATTTACAAACAAAAAGAGCCCGAAAATTTCGGACTCTTTTTATTGTTTATTGTGATGTTATTACTTCATCAATTCGCCAACAGCTTTGTAAACTGCCATACGTTTAGAAGCATCTTCTTCAGCTTGAGCGTAAAGTTCATCAGCATGTTCAGGGTTAGTTTTCAATAGAGATTTGTAACGACCTTCAGATCTGATGAAGTCTTGGTAGCTTTCTTTAGGCTCTTTAGCGTCCCAAGTGAATGGTACTTCATTATCAGGATTGTATCTGTATAATGGGAAGTATCCTGCTTCTACTGCACGTTTTTGTTCAGTTTGAGTTTTGCTCATATCGATACCGTGAGCGATACAAGGTGCATAAGCGAAGATGATTGATGGTCCGTTATATGCTTCAGCTTCTTGGAATGCTTTTAGAGTTTGAGCTCTGTCAGCACCTAGAGCAACTGATGCTACATATACGTAACCATAAGACATACTCATCAAGCCCATGTTTTTCTTATAAGTTTTCTTACCACCTGTAGCGAATTTAGCAACCGCACCAGTAGGAGTTGATTTAGAAGCCTGACCGCCTGTGTTAGAGTATACTTCAGTATCAAGTACCAAAATGTTAACATTTTGATTTTGTGCGATTACGTGGTCAATACCGCCGTATCCGATATCGTTTGCCCAGCCGTCACCACCGATAATCCAAATTGATTTATCTGTGAAGTAGTCTTGTAATTCTCTTACTTTTGCTAAATCAGGACA
>CASGAK010000124.1 GCA_949299435.1 uncultured bacterium | reverse complement strand
GTTGTTAATTCGCAATTTGCGAGCTCCAGTTGACCTTTGACTGAATTCTCTATCGATACGTCTTCGTAATTTGAAATTAAGTTCTTGCACTCCGGCTCAAGAAATATTGGTGCAACTTTCAAATCTTTATTCAACGCTCTTGCAAGCAGTGAAAGTGGAATTTCATCAGCACCTGTTTTGGTAAATCCTCCCATTTGCTCAAGAATTTTAGCTTCTTGTACGTTAAAGCCGTATTCAGCACAGTCATCTTTTGAAAAAATAAGGGTGTCGAAAAATTCTTCCTTTTGCCACTCAAGATAAATTTTGTTTATTTCAAAGTTTCTTTTTCTGGTATTCAAGTAATCATCAAGAATTTCAGAAGGAATAATGTTCGTAATGCAGCTTTCGCAGCCGAGTCTGTGGGTGTGGTATGAGTAGTCAAATATTTTTTTACCCCATTTTGACCAGTATTCTTTTTCTTCTTCGTTGATATTGTTGTTAGAAATTCTCATAATACTTGAGAATGCGTAAATTTTAGCTTTTTTTTCAGAGAGAATTTCCTTAAATTTAAAAACCCTTGATTTTATATCTTCAAAACTATCAGGACATCTTCTAGAGGGGATAAGCCCACCGTATGCAATCGTGTCGAGAGAAATTATGAATGCATCTAGTTCAGGTAAAGTTTTTATCCAATCAAAAATTCCGTCTGTGTTTGCATAATGTCCTAAGTCCCCCAAAAGTTCTCTTGGCGGAATGAATAATTTTAATGCCCTGTCGATTGCCGTAATGTCTTTGGCGAGTGTATAGCATACGGGACGGTTGTCTATTGGAATAAATCCTATGTTCATAAAATTATTATATGTTAATATCTAGATATTGCAAAATAGGTAATATTTTATGACATTATCAAAAACACCTGAAAATATTCGTATGATGTTCAATGCGATTGCTGAAAAATATGATTTTATGAATGAATTGATTTCTCTTGGACAGCATAGAATTGTTAAGCGAAAATCTTTGAAAATGCTTGAGATAAAACCTCATTCAAAAATTCTTGATGCTTGTTGCGGGACTGGGGACTTAGGAATTTTAATTAAAAAAGAAGAACAGCTTGCTGATATTACAGGTATTGATTTTTCTGAAAAAATGCTCTCTATTGCAAGAAATAGAATTGAAAGTATTAATTTTATCCAAAAAGATATTACTGATTTAGATTTTCCTGATAATAGTTTTGATTTTGTTGTTATGGGATTTGGTCTGAGGAACGTTGTAAACCCCGAAAAGGCTTTATATGAATTGTATAGAGTACTTAAACCGGGGGGTGAATTTTTACATTTGGATTTTGGAAAGAAGAATTTTTTTGGAAACTTTTTTGATTTTGAAGTTCCATTATTAGCAAAAATTTTTAATAGCAACAGTGAGGCTTATGATTATCTTATAAAATCAAAAAAGAATTTCCCTTCACCTGATGAATTAATAAAAGATTTTGAAAAATGCGGATTTAAATTCAAAGTCAGAAAAGATTTTGCCTTTGGTGTTATATCAGCACAGGTTATGAAAAAATAATTTTACATAATTCCGTAAATATTTCCGCCTTGAATATTTTCTCTTATTTGGTTAATTGTATATTCAAGAATATAATTAAGTGCTTCTTTGGTATTATACGCAAGATGAGGGGTGATAATTACATTATCCAAAGTTTTTAAAAGGTTCAAATACTTTTCTTCTTCGTCACAAAGCTCTGTAACTGATTTGTGCAGGTTACACATTTCATTTTTGTATTGACAATTAATTGTGTCGACAGCTGCTCCTTTTAGCTTGCCGCTTTTTAAAGCATTATAAAGACTTTCTGTATTTATAAGTTTTAACGGAGAAGTGTTTATAAAGTAAGAATTCCATTTCATAAGGTTAAATTCTCTATCGGAAAACATTCTGAAATTATCACAAGTGTAGGGGATATGAACAGTTACAATATCAGATTTTTTAAGTAGTTCGTCAAAAGGAAGATATTCAATATTATATTTGTCAATTAATTCTTGTTTAATTCTTAAATCATATCCGTATGTTTTCATATTGAAAAAATCAGCGATTTTGCATACAGCACCCCCAATTGCACCGGTGCCGACAATACCGATAGACATTTTAGAAATATCCCTTCCAATAGTTTCTTCATTTTTTAAATGATTTATTCCTGCAGGTAATAAATTCCTTACAAGTGCAAAAATTAAACAAAAAGTAAATTGAGCGACGGATTTTTCACCGTAATTCGGAACGTTTAAAACCGCAATATTTCTTTCACATGCAGCCTTTTGATTGATGTGATCGTAAGCGGTAGACCTTGTGGAAATTATTCTTAGATTTTTGAATTCTTTTATGACATCTTCTGACACTATGGAATCTGTAAATACACTTATAACTCTTGCTTTGTCTTTTATTTCTTGCGGAATTGTTTTCACAAATTCACTATCAAGACTTTCTTTGTAAAAAGTAAAGTTAAAAAATTGAAGATCGTTTTTCTTAAAAAACTCTCTTTCATCATCTTTGAGGTCAAAAACAATCACATCAATTGCCATAATATCTCCTTTTTAGTTAATTATTTCAGTTAAATTGATTAATTCTATTAAACGAATGAGTAAATTTAAATATTTTATATTTAGTCTGTTGGTGTAATGAAAGTATCTGAGAAAAAGTTTACGCTGAATATGTGAAAGGAGTTCATATGAAATACGATTTAATGATAAGAGAACCCGAGTTATATTTTGACAGTATTCACCAAGAGTTAAATAATTTTCTACGTGATACATTTATGACAAATGCGTTCGGGAATCCTTTAAATATAAGAAAAGTAACGACCTGGCGTCCTGCTGTGGAAGTAAAGCAATGTGATAAGAATTATAAAGTAAAAGTTCAGCTCCCCGGTGTTAAGAAAGATGATATCGAAGTTGAATTAGATAACGATTTTATGACAATAACGGCAGAAATTCAGGAGGAAAAAGAAGAAAAGTCCGAAGAAGCCAAAAACGAAAGATATCATACAAGTGAATTTCGCTATGGCAAATATAAACGAACGATTTCTTTTGATTCTCCTATAATTCCTGATGAAAGTATCGCAGAATACAAAGACGGGCTTTTGACAATAACGATTCCAAAACAAAACATAGAACATAAAAAGTCCAAGAAATTAGAAATAAAAACCAAAGCAGAACTTGAAGACAAAACTTTGAAAAAAGATGAACATTCCGATAAAAAGGAATGATATCATAAAATCTTCGTACCCTAAAGCCGAGTCCTCCTGCGATTATGCGGGCGTGGTGCATAGCTTACAAGTTCGGAAAGCTAGATATTCCGTTTTGCAAATATGCTAAAATAGCGGCGAGGTATGGAGAAAAAGCGGCTGCGGACAAGCCCCCACGAACTTGTCTTAAATTTGCAGTCGACATCGCAGGCGTAACGGGTAATACTGTTACGCCTCTTATTTTTCTATAATTTGGGAAATTAAAGTCATATACTTTTTACATTAATCTTGCACACTATGAAAAAACTTGTTATAATAAATAGGTAAGCGATGAAAACCGATAAAGAATGAAAGGAGCTGGGAATGCACGCTATGAGAGGATTTACGGGGGG
>CASGAK010000123.1 GCA_949299435.1 uncultured bacterium | reverse complement strand
CCCCCCCCCCCCGTAAATTCAATCATAGTCTGCATTTCCAGCTCCTTTCATCTTTTATCAGTTTTCATCGTCTACTTTTTTATTATAACAACATTTTCTATCTTGTGCAATATTTATTAACATAAAAATCTTCTAATATAAAATTAGAAGATTTTTAGTTTTTGAAATTTGAAAAATTATTCTAAATACAGAAAGACTCTATACATTTTTGTTAGGACTTTCATACTCAATACCCATTTCTTTCAAAGTCCTTATAAAGTTTTCTGCACAAATTTTCTGTGCTTCAGGAGGAACGATACGTAAAAGTTCTACTGTTCTTGAGATTACTGGATCCTTATCATACCAACGATTATTAGCGTTAATTGCCTTGGCTTTTTGGTAGAATTTTTCTATCTTTTCTTTAGAAACTTTTTCTTCAATTTTAGCCAAAAAGATTTCAGCTTGAGCGTGCAATTCAGTTTGATAATTTCTTAAAAGCTCAATTACTTCCAATAATAGCGGATCGTGATCGTACCAACGCTTATAAGTAGGACTCATTATGTCTATCCTCCGTTATATTATTAACAGGCAAAGTGTCATCTTTTCTTTCTATCTTGCCTCCTAACAATCTTAGCTTAGTTTCGAAATTTTCGTATCCTCTATCTATATGATGTAAGTTTTCAATGACAGAATTTCCTTCAGCCATCAAAGCAGCTACAACAAGTGAGGCACCTGCTCTTAAATCACTTGCCGCAAGGGTTGTACCTGTAAGTTTTTTAACACCTTTAATGATTGCATGATTTCTGTCTTGATGAATGTCTGCACCCATTCTGCGAAGCTCAGGTACTTGCATAAATCTGTTTTCGTAAAGACTTTCAGTAATTATCCCTACACCGTTTGCAGTCGTCAATAAAGTCATTGCCATTGATTGCAAATCAGTAGGAAATCCAGGATAGGGCTGAGTTATAAAATTAATTGAATTTAATCTGTTTTTACAGCTTACCTCTAAAGAATTCGGCTCGATAAGTTTTATATTTGCCCCCATTTTCAACAATTTATCTGTATAAAAAGTTAAATGAGCAGGAAATACATCTCTTATAATAGCTTTTCCTCTAGTAGCAATAACAGCAGTCATAAACGTACCGGCTTCAATTCTGTCAGGAATTGTTGTATATTCGATAGGGTGTAAATTTTCTTGTTTCACTCCGTTAATTACAATTTCAGAAGTTCCTGCACCGTTTATATCAGCACCCATTGAATTTAAGAAGTTTGCCAAATCAACGATTTCAGGCTCTTGAGCAGCATTTTGAATCCTTGTGGAACCTTCTGCCAAGACTCCTGCAAGCATAAGATTTTCAGTAGCACCGACGGAAGGAATATCAAGATAAATATCAGTCCCGGAAAGACGACTGGCTTTTGCATGGACATAACCGTTTTCAATTTTAATTTTTGCACCCAAAGCCTCAAGCCCTCTGATATGAAAATCGACACGACGTTCGCCTATAGCACAGCCCCCAGGTAACGCAACTATAGCCTCTTTACATCTTGATACCAAAGCTCCAAGCACGATAAAAGATGCCCGCATTTTACTTACAAGTTCATACTTTGCAGTAACATTTGTAATATCAGTTGCATCAATAGTTACTGATTTTTCTTGTTTATCATAAGAAGTTTTTGCTCCTAATTGGGCAATTACATTAAGCATAATTTCAACATCTGTCAAATCAGGCACATTGTAAATTTTTGTCTTACCCTTAGCAAGCAAAGCAGCAGCCATAAGTTTTAATACGGAGTTTTTTGCCCCTCCGATTTTTACCTCACCCTTTAGTGGTGTTCCGCCTTTTATATAATATCTGTCAGTCACTTTTCCTCCGAAAAAGAAAATCTTTATGCTATATTCTACTACTACATATATGATAATACAACAATATTTTGATAAGTAAATAAGTTAAATAATGTAAAGAAAATATTAAAAACTCAATTATTAAAAAATAATAAATTTTCCAACACTAATTGACTTGATAAATTATAATTAAGTTATATTATATTGTAGAGGTAAAGATATGACACACAAACATAACAATCCTTTTAAAAAACATTCAGATGAAGAGCTAAATTTAGAAAATGAATTAAATCAGGAAAACGAGAGCTCTGAAAATATTAATGAAAAAGCATCTAAAGAAGAAGATGAAAAATCTGACAATGAAGAACTTTCAAAACTTCAAGAAAAATATGATGTATTGAACAATCAATATTTAAGACTTGCAGCAGACTTTGACAATTACAGAAAACGTCAAGAAGCAGAACGTGAAAGTCTTTTGAAATACGGAGCTGAAAATGCTCTTAAAAAAATGCTTGAAGTGTTAGATAATTTTGAAAGAGGCGAAAAAGCACTTGAAAATGTAGAGGATTGTGCAAAATGCAAAGAAAGTTTCAACCTTGTCCACAAGCAAGTTTGGGACACTCTATCAAAGTTGGGACTTGAAATTATCGAAGCAGAAGGTCAAATATTTGATCCGAATTTTCATGAAGCTGTTATGCAGACACCTACTTCCGAATATACGGAACACACAATAATAAATGAACTCCAAAAAGGTTATAAAATGGGTGATAAGGTGCTAAGACCTTCACTTGTTAATGTCGCAACAGCCGAATAATTTAAAGAAATAAAAGCAAAAAGAAGGTTAGGGAAGTTAAAACAAAAGATGACAAACTATTACGACATATTGGAAGTATCACAAAATGCGACAAAAGAAGAAATAAAATCAGCTTTCAGAAAGAAAGCAAGAACTCTACACCCCGATGTAAACAAAGCTCCCGATGCAGAAGAAAAATTCAAAGAACTTGGGAAAGCCTATGAAACCTTAATGGACGATAACAAACGTGCAACTTATGACCGCTATGGTGAAGACGGACTAAAAAATGCCGGCTTTGATACAAACGGTCCATTTGCTGGCGGATTTGGCGATTTGAATGATATCTTCAATTCATTTTTCGGCGGATTTGGCGGCTTTGGCTTTGGAGGAGGCGTTGATCCGAACGCTCCTCAACGCGGAGATGATTTAAGATATGATGTAGAAATTGATTTTAAAGAAGCAGTATTCGGAACTAAAAAAGAAATTAAATTTGATCATTTGGAAATTTGCTCTGAATGTAACGGAACAGGTGCAGAAAAAGGAACTAAGCCGGTTACTTGCCCTACTTGCCATGGAACAGGTCAAGTACAGACAGTTACAAGAACTCCTTTAGGGGCAATTTCTCAAATTACAACTTGTCCTGACTGTCGCGGTACTGGTAAAAAAATTACATCACCTTGCAAAGCCTGCAAAGGTTACGGAAAAATAGAAAAAGAAAAGAAAATAGAAATTAAAATTCCTGCAGGTGTTGACAATTTATCAAAAATAAGAGTATCAGGTGAAGGAGATGCAGGCACAAACGGCGGACCTGCAGGTGATTTATTCGTCGTATTGCATGTAAAAGCCTCAGAATACTTTAAACGTGACGGTATTGACGTATACACAAGAATAGATATAAATCCTGCACAAGCTGTGTTGGGTGATGAAGTACAAATTGAGACTTTGGACGGAATAAAATCTGTTAAAATCCAACCCGGTGTACAAAGCGGAAATACCGTAAAAATTAAAGGAGCGGGGATCCCGATAATTTCAAGACCATCACAACGCGGTGATCATGTTATAATAGTGAATGTAGTAATACCTACTCAACCAACAGAAGAAGAGAAACAATTATATAAAAAACTTTATGAGCTAAAAAGCGGTAAAAAACCTCAAGAGCAATCGCTTTTGCATAAGGTTAAAGGAGTTTTTCAATAATGCGAAAAATAATAATTGTATTGGCTTTATTTTTGGCAGTTACAGGCTGTTCATACGCTTCTGAACTTCCAAAAGAAATTAAGAGCATGGTCAGTAACGAGTTTCCTCAAACTAACTTCCGTTTTGATGGGGTAATCATACTACCTGACAATACAATTTATCTTCCACTAATTCCGGCAAGAATAATTAATCCTGAAACTTTGGAAATTTCATCTACAATACCTTCAGGAAAAACTATTGCTGAAAAACCCGATGTGATTATTTTCAATAATGATTATGTCCTTTTAAAAGTAATTGAGGATAAAGAAGGCAAAAAAAGCATTGTAAAACTTCAGACACCTCCGCATCAACTAAAGTCAGGACTATTACCTCAAGATATGCTTGTACCGCATGGACTTATGATTCCTGAAAATTTGAAAGGGATTATCGGAAATTTACAAATTTCCACGATTAATGATCCGACTTTAAAAGTTATTTTACCTGCAAGTAAAAATCCAAACTCAGTAGTTAATTCTCTTTCAGAAATTCCACAATTGAAAAACAAAACAATTTATGCAACGACAAATTTTACAAAAAATATTCAAGTATTGAACCCGTCAAAACAAATACCTGAATATGCATTATCTCAGGAAAATATACCGATTTCAATGAAAGGTTATGACGGAAAATTTTTGCTTGTAACAACTTACAACAAAAAATCCGTAGATGTAATTTCTTTAGCAGATGAGCAGATTATCAAACAAATTGATATTAAAACTCAGCCTGATGAAATTATCATAGACAGCAAAAATAAAATTGCATACATAGCAAGCCCAGAAGATGCAAGTATTTATGTTCTAAATCTTGACAATATGACATTAAAAAAACAGCTCAAATTAAACGGAATGTGTGAAAAACTTACATTGAGTGAAGATGGTACAAAATTATTCTACGTTGATAAAAAAACTAACGAAATTTGGGCTGTAGAACTTGATAACGGATATCTTTTACGTGAAATAGGAAGGTTTCCAAACACATCAAAAATTGCTTACGCAAATAACAAAATTTACATAACCAGCCGTACAAAAAATCGACTTGCAATAATCGACTACAAAACTATCGGACTTGTCGGTGAAACAAATATTACAGAAAAACCAATTGATATGCTGGTATTTAATGATAAGCTGTATATTTTAGGTGCTCTAAGCAATGAAATTTGCGTAATAGATACAACTACCGATCAATTAACCGATATTATTGAATTGGGGACTGACGGGTTTTCTACAAAAATTTTCAGAATAGATAATACAAACCTTGCAATTGTCACTGATTCCAAAGCAAAAAAATATTCGATAATTGATTTGGGCATGAAAAAAGTTATCAAAACTAACTTTGTGGAAATCCCCATTAACTCAATTGTAGTAGTCGATAAAGTGAAAAAGATAAACAAATGATAGAAGAATTTGACCAAATAACCCAAAATACATTAATTGAACTTGAAAAAACCCAAAAACAATTTTGGAATGTTTCCAGAGTAACCGGAGAATTTTTAAATCTTTTAATTAGAGAAAACAATTCTCAAAATGTACTAGAGCTTGGGACTTCAAACGGATATTCCGGAATATGGATAGCAAAAGCCCTTAAAAAAACAGGTGGAAAGTTAAAAACTATTGAGTTTTACGAAAAAAGAATTATACCTGCACGAGAAAATTTTAAAAATTGCGGAGTACTTGATATTATAACAACCGTTGAGGGTTCAGCCATAAAAATTTTAGAATATCTTCCCGAAGATGAAAAATTTGATTTTGTATTTATAGACGCAAATAAAAGTGAAACTTTAAAATATTTTGAACTTATTCACCCCCATCTTATTCCGGGCGGAATTTTAGCTGTAGATAATGTGCTTTCTCATGAAGCTAAAGTAAAACCTTTCATAGATACAATTTCTACACATTCAGATTATAAAAATGTTGTATTAAAACTTCCTGCTGGTTTATCACTTGCTAGAAAATTAAGATGATTAAAATTATAAAAAATTCCAAATGATATCACAAAATTAATAGATTTACTTTATTATGGTGCGTCTAAGTGACGCACCATAATAACTAATAACTTGCTTTTTTCAAATAAATAATTACCACGGGTAATCTTCTTTAATTTCCCACCCGTCATATTGAATTAATTTAGCACAATAGGCTCTATTAGTTGATGTTTTATTACAGCCATACAGAGCATTCTTTTTACCTTCAATTAATCCTTCTCTTGTACCGTCCCAATTAAAAGCATAAGGCTCAAAAGTACTACTAATAGAATGTTCCAAAGCCCCCTGATTATAATGATCCTCTTGAGCTTCTAGTACTTTGGGATTCAGGCGGAACGAAAATTTATTTATTCCAGGTCTTGCATAATTAGCATCTGAATATGCTCGCTCATTTATATAAAAATTCATATCATACAGATGAGTTGAAATGTATAATACACTTCCATCTGCAAAATATATAACTACACCATTACTAGGAGGATCTGCTTTTTTTACAGCTAATGAATTTATATGTTTTTTCAGATACAAATTATACCAATTTAACACATCATCTGCTGTGCAAGTAGGTGCAAAACTAGCTCCACAATCTAAAATCCAATCCTTTATTTCACCATTTTCAGCCTCTGCTTTCATTATAGCTTGATTCATTACTGAATAAACTTTTTTTAAACGGGTTACAGCTTCCTGCTTTTTATATTTCCCAATTAATATCGGCATAGTCATCGCTGCCACTATTCCGATTATGCCTAAGGTTATCAATACCTCTGCTAGGGTGAATGCTAAAAAACTTTTTAAAACACTTACAGGAGCGTTCTTCTCAGGTGCCCCCCCCCCCCGGGGGGGGGGGGGTTGGGGGGGTGTGCGGGGGGTGGGTGGGGGGTGTGGGGTGGCTGGGGGGGGTGGGGTGGTTGGCGGGGTTGTGTTGGGGGGGG
>CASGAK010000122.1 GCA_949299435.1 uncultured bacterium | reverse complement strand
TGTTGCTGTTTGATTGTTTTCTGACATTTTTCACCTCTCTTTTTTATAATATTTTTGATGTCGACATGACTATTAAAGAATAGCTTTGAGAATTAATCCATTACCTTAGTAGCTAATATTGTAAAAAATACAATTATTAATTCTTAATACAAAAAAAATATGATTGTGCTATAATCCAGGTAAACAGAAGTATGGGAGTAATTTAATGTTAGAATTTTTATTTGGAAAAAAGAAGAAAAATCCACCCAAAGATGTACGTATAAATGAGATTTATACCAAACTTTCGAATTACTACGGGATTGAAAAAATCCCCTCTGAACGTAAAAAATATTTACAAAACATAATGATAAAGCATGGATATTTAAATTACCCATACATTAAAGCACTGGAAGAATTAACCCCAGCAGAAATTCTACATGCACTACAGTTCAAGTGGATAGATAATCATATCTTCAATGATGGGAAATTCAGATTTGATAACAACAAAATCAGTGCACTTGCAAGAGAAAATATTAAAAATTCAGACTGGATAAAAAAAGAAGGTCATGACATAAAACTAATAAACCTCGCAGGACTAAAAGACGGTAATACAACAAAAGATACGGGAAAATTCATTGACTGGCTAAGACAACTTCTAATCTTACCCACAGGCAACATTCATAACGAAATTTTTAATACAACAATATATTTAATCCCCTTTCACCCGAGAGAATTTGGCTGTGCCTATCTGCCTAAAAGCAGCGAGGTCAGTGAAAAATTATTTGATGAAGAAATTTTTAATATAACAGGCATGGACGTAAAAGAACAGGTAAAAACTTTTATCACACTTGCTCAGCTTGCAGGGCACCCGGTAATTTACGATATATTGCCTCAAACAGGTCGTTTTTCAAAAGCCGTCCTTGCAAATCCAGAAATAGCCAGATGGTATGATATTAATGAATTAATTGATTTATTGAAGAAAAAAACAGACCTTGTATCATCAGAAATGTCAAAAGAATACGATGCTGACGATATTGAAGTGGTAAAAAATTTATATATCCAAAACCTTGACGGCTCATTCGGGGAATTGAGTGCTCATTATCAAAAAATATATGAAGACTTTGACAGTCATATGAATTCATACAAAATAGAGATTTCAAATAAAATGCTTGAAAAGTCCTCTCAAGCAAAAATTCATAAAAAAGCTCGAGAAATTGTATTGAATACACTAGACTTAAAAAAAGGGACAAAATTAACAGAATCAGATATTACAAAACAAATAGATATTATACAAAAACTTATCGAAAAAGGTTTATGGCCCGCCCCAGGAGGTGCATGGTGCTCAGCCGGAGTTCCGGTATTTGACAGAATGAGTGAAGGCCGAGATTACCCTGTATTCAAGCATTATAATTACAAAGGAGAAGATGTCTCCTGCTTTGCCAACTTGGATTGTCAAACTCCATATTACTTTGCATATTTAGAAAACGGGACTTTTAATGAATTTGTAATTGATTATTTTATCAGTTATATGAAAGACATACAACAAGAATACAATTTTGACGGCTTCAGAATCGACCATATTGATCATATTGTAGACGATGTATCTCAAAAAAACGGTAAGCCGATAAGCTACAGAGCACCTAAATATGTATTAAACAAGTTGAATACCTCAATGAAAGCAAAACTGCCTTATTTCGGAACTCTTGCTGAATATATGCTGTGGGATAATTATTTAAAAGAATATCATCAAGAAATGAATTTTAATCTTTTATGGGGGAATGATATAGTTTCACAATCTTCTAAGACACCTGAAAGCATCGTAGATGATAATACTAATCTTTCCAATTACAATATAAATTTAAAATCAAAACAGTTATTATCGATTTTAAAAACATATAACAACCAAGACGGGGAATTTAGAAGTATTGATCAATATCCTGGTCAATTAGGAGAGCATGGAGCATTATTCAAATGGTTTAAATACAAATTTTTACCAGGCGGAAAATTTTCCCAAAGACCGGTTCTATATGTTGATGGCGATGAAAGTTTCACAAAACGCGGAATTGAATCGGTAATAGGAGAAGAAATTGCAATGCCGCGAGAAAAAAATTACGAATTTTTCAAAAAATTTGATGCAATTGACCGATTTGTAAAACGCCACAACGTAATCACAGATGGCGAGGCACAGATTATTATTCAGGAAGATGACGGCTTTGCAGCTTGGCTAATATCGAAAGAACCTATCAAATCAGCATTTTTAGTAATTGCTAATTACAAATATCCGACCGAAAAAATTACCAAAACAGATGATAGCGGAAATTCATACGCTGAAATTGTAAACGGGAACTCAATTGAAAATAAAACCCTGCAATTACCGGGTGAATTTAAAGTTAAATCTGAATATATAATCGAAGAAGATGAATTTGTCAGAAAAAAAATGAAAACAGCTGATAACATAATAACAATAGATAAACTTAATCCTGGCGAATTCAGGCTTTTCGGAATTCAAAAAGGTTAAATAGAAGCGGAGCACAAATTCTCCGCTTTTTTAATGTAAAAAATATTAAAAATATTGCTCAATAAAAGACTTTAAGCTATTCTATAATTATGATTAAACAGCTAAGAATAAAGGATTACATTTTAATAGATGAACTAACCGCCAACTTTCATGGTGGATTGAACGTGATAACAGGTGAAACAGGGGCTGGGAAAAGTATTTTGATAAGTGCAATAGATTTAGCATTTGCCCCGAGAGTTTCAAAAGAAGTAATCAAAAACGGCTGTGAAAAAGCAGTTATAGAATTATCAATAGAAAATAATAAGCACAACTTAAAAGAATTATTTGATGAAAACGGAATAGACGATTTTGGAAATGAAATAATACTTACCAAAGAAATCACACAAAACGGAGTCCGCACAAGAGTAAACGGTACTTTGGTAAATCAGGATTTTATAAAGAATTTGAGAGCTCTATTTTTAGATATTCACTCACAGCACCAAACTTATTCATTTTTACAGCCCAAATATCATATTACACTTTTGGATACTTACGCAAAAGATGTCTACGGGCAAAAACTTGAAAAATACAAAGCACTATACCAGGAATATACAAATCTGAAATCTCAACTTGAAAAAGCAAAAAATTCAGCAGACGTGACAGAATCGCAACTTGAATTTTTACAGTTTCAAGTAAACGAAATTGAAAGTGCAGAAATTCAATCCCCGACAGAAGATGAAGAATTAAATGCTGAACTGGAAGTTTTGGAGAACGCAGAAAAACTTAAAGAACTGACGGGCACTTCTTATTGGGCAATCAACGGAGATGACGGCTCTATCTTAGAAGGGTTAGGGAAAATTAAGCAAAACGTTTCAAAGGCAGCATCTTTTGATGAAAAATTAAATGACGTTGAACAGAATTTAATTGAATGTATTGAAAATTTGCATGAAATATCAAGTGAACTAAGAAATTACAGCCAAAATTTAGACAATGACACCGAAAGATTAAATGAAATTCAAGAAAGACTTTTCTTGCTGGATAAATTAAAAAGAAAATACGGCGGCTCACTTGAAGAAGTTCTTGCAACTCATAAAAAATTATCAGAAGAGCTTTCATCAATTGAGTTTTCCACAAAAAATATCGAAGAACTGGAAGAATTAATTAAAAACGCGGAAAACAATCTTTTAGAAAAAGCACAAGAGATTAGCGAGCATCGAAAAAACTATGCGAATGTGCTTTCTGTATATATTCAGGAACGATTAACAAAACTTGAGCTTCCCAAAGCAAGATTTGAAATTGCCGTAAATGAAAAACCATTATCAAATGACGGGATAGATGACGTGGAATTTTTAATTTCAACTAACGTATCAGAGGATTTAAAACCGCTTGCAAAAGTCGCATCAGGCGGAGAAATTTCACGCGTAATGCTTGCCATAAAATCGATTTTTGCTCAAACTGATGACATTGATACTGTAATT
Organism: uncultured bacterium; assembly: GCA_949299435.1. GTDB lineage: Bacteria > Cyanobacteriota > Vampirovibrionia > Gastranaerophilales > Gastranaerophilaceae > Scatenecus. Next base: position 2,103 of record CASGAK010000122.1, on the reverse strand, counting down.
TTTGATGAAATTGATACAGGTATTTCAGGCAAAGCCTCACAAAGTGTGGCTGATGAAATTGTTGAATTATCAAAATTTCACCAAATAATTTTAATTACTCACCAAGCAATCATAGCATCAAAGGCAGATAAACATTTTTATGTCAGAAAAGCTCAAGAAGATGAAACTAAAGTAGATGTATATGTATTGACCGGCGATAATCGAATTAAAGCATTGGCAGAACTTGCTGGTGGTGAAATCAACGAGCAATCAATCGAATTTGCAAGATCACTCATCGAAGCATAGTAAGATAAAATAAAAACCGGCTTTATGCCGGCTTTGAAATAATCAGTCATCTATGTAATCTTTATAGTGCCATAAATCCTCTTTCTCTCTGATTTTAGCAAGTGCAATATCTTCTAATTGTCTTATTCGCTCTTTTGAATACCCCATTTCCTGCCCGAGCTGTTCTAATGTCATAGGAGTTTGCCCATTAATACCAAATCGGCAGTTAATAATTTTTTTCTCACGCTCATTTAAAGTGCTTAAAAGATGATTTATAGAACCTTTCAGACTTTTATTCTTGGTCTGAATTTCAGGAAGATTAGAGCTTTTATCCTGAATATAATCTCCGACATTCAAATCATCAGTCACAGGTGTCTCTAAGCTGATAGGCTCTTTTATTATTGATTTACGTATTGTGGAAAGTTTTTTATACGTCAATCCCATTTTTTCTGCAACTTCCAAGTCTGTAGGTTCCCTGCCTAATTCAAACGAAAGCATTGTATAGATTTTTTTATACTTTCTTATTTTATCAGCCATGTGCACAGGAATCCTTATAGTTCTTGAATTATTGGAAATTGCTCGAATGATTGTCTGCTTAATCCACCAGGTCGCATAAGTAGAAAATTTAAAATTCTTTGAATAATCGAATTTTTCCGCAGCCTTGATAAGTCCCAAAGAACCTTCCTGTACCAAGTCCATAAACAATACCCCTTGACCTATGTATCTTTTAGCGATACTTACAACAAGCCTGAGATTTGCCTGAATTAATTTTCTTTTAGCAATATCTGCCTGACTAGGTTTACCCTCTTTAATTTGTTTTCCTAAAACTTTTTCTTCTTTTGAAGATAAAAGTTTAATTTTCCCGATATCTTTCAAATACATTTGTAATAAATCATCTTCATTTGCAATAGAGCTGAACGTTTTCGGCTCATTTAGAATATCCTCGTCATCTGCTGAAATTATATCATCTTGCAAATAATTGCTTTGAAAATCTTTAAATAAGTTTTCATCTTGTAATTGAATATTTACACTCATCAAAAATCCTCTCTTCTTATTTCCGAAAAAAACTCTATAATTTTGATGACGTGAATATTAAAAAAAGGTTTCATTATGAAATAAGAGCTGAAATTAAAAGTAGAATGTAATACTTACCTTACTAGCAAAAATCCTATTTACAGGTTTTAAAAATATTAGGAATACATATATGAAAATAAACGGAATAAAAGTAAATATATTTAAAGATATTATAGTCCCTGCCGCTAAAAAGATGTTCAATTTAAAAAAAGTTGACCTTGTCCGTCAGCCGGCAGCAGATACTGTTGAAGTTAGTCTATTAAAAGAGAATTTTCAAGGAATTAGTTCTAAGACATTTAAAAAACTACTTTCACCTGAATTTACTCCTAAAACTAACTTGGACGAAAGTGGTCTAAGAATAACAACTCTGATTGATAAAAAGACAAATAAACCTGTGAACGCATATATTGCAAGAGTTGAAGAAAATGTCCCTAATATGGAAAAATATTATCTTATGGTTGCAGATATGAACGGTGAAATAAAAATCAAAAATAAAAATTATAGAGTTGTAGGTGATACATATTTTTATATAGATAAAGAACGTCAAATGATAAGCCCAAAATTTGAAGGAGCATTTATTGATGGGGAACTTTGTGAAAAAGTATTATCCTACATGAATGCAAAGGGTAATAAAGAGTATGGCGGAATCGGAACAAGAATGCATCAATTGAGAGTAGAAAGAATGCTGCAAAACGGTTTGGGCAATGTTTGTATTGTCGCAGAAGGAAATTCTTTCCCATTCCATTATTCAATGGGATACAGACT
>CASGAK010000121.1 GCA_949299435.1 uncultured bacterium | reverse complement strand
TTGAAAAGTTCTTTTACTTCATTAGATACATCTTGACCTGCTATTTTATAACCAAATTCTCCTGTGGATATCTTTTTTACACCGTCCTGTAATATGCGTAATTCTCTGGTAATCAAGTAAGTATTTATAAGAATTACGAATGCAAATACTACCCAAGCTATTGTAAATACAAAAAGTAATGAGGCTCTTGTCGTTGATGAAATTTGGTTGATTATATTGCCTGAAAGTGCGACAGTTACAGAACCTATATTAGGATTATTTTTTTCACCAAGAGCTTCCAGTGGGGAAGTGACAGTTATATTAGCTCTTTTGGTATTTTTATGAGTGTCATTTTTCCCAGAGTATATTATATTTCCGTCTTTATCTTTAAATTCAATAAGCACTATATCGTTATGACTTTTGAGGATACTTTCTGAATGTGCTTTTAAAGTTTCTTTTACTCTATCAGTATTCAAACCTTTGGTAATTTCCATGCTCTCAATTGCAAGTATTTTTGAAATTACTTGTCCGAAACTTTTATAGCCTTCGTTTAATTTTTTTTGAATATTAAATATTGCAAAAATAGCTATGAATATAATAAGTACGGTACTCAAAATAAGTCCGAATATTATTAGTCTGTTTTGTGTTGTTAAGCTCACTCTATTACTCATGATTAAATTATATCACTCCAAAATAATACAGGCAATATTATAGAAAAAAGCACCCGTAAAGGGGTGCTTTTTTAATAAATTATCTTGCACAGATCGTTCTTGCTACATATACTCCTGATGCTGATGCTTGGATTAATCCTCTTGTGACACCTGCACCGTCACCAATTGTGAATAAGTTTTTAACGCCTTCGGTTTCAAGTTCGTTTGTTAATTTTACTCTTGCTGAATAGAATTTAACTTCTATACCATATAGCAACGTATATCTTGATGCTGTGCCCGGGCAGATTTTATCCAGTGCATAAAGCATTTCAATGATACTTGTCATTTGTCTGTAAGGAATTACAAGGCTTAAATCCCCTGGAGTTGCACAGGTGAGTGTTGGAGTGATTATGCTTGATTTAATCCTTTCTGGGGTAGATCTTCTGCCATCAAGCAAATCTCCGAATCTTTGTACCAAAATTCCTCCGCCTAACATATTTGCTAAACTTGCAATGTGTTGACCATATTGAATAGGCTCTTTGAATGGTTCTGTGAATTTTTCACTTACTAATAATGCGAAGTTTGTGTTATTAGTTGTTTTTTCAGCATAGCTATGGCCGTTTACCGTTGCTATACCGTTATAGTTCTCCTGAACTACTTCCCCATTTGGGTTCATACAGAAAGTCCTTACCTCATCGCCAAAAGTCGGGGAATGATAAATTAATTTTGATTCATACAATTTATCTGTTAACGGTTCAAATACAGGTGCTGGTAATTCAACCCTTACACCTACATCTACAGCATTATTCACCATGCCGATTTTATTTTGTGCAAATTCTTTTGTAAGCCAATCAGCACCTTCTCGTCCTGGAGCTATGATTGTATATTCTGCTGTTATTGTATCTCCGTTATCAAGGGTAATTCCTTTTACTTGCTCACATTCTACAATTAAGTTTTTTGCTGCAACATTATTAATAATAGTTATTCTTTCATCTAAATAGTCTTGCATATTTTTTAATACATCAAGACTTCTTTCTGTTCCTAAATGTCTTACGGGTGAATGTACAAGTTTTAACTCTGCAAGTGCAGCTTCGCGTTCAAGTTCGTGGAAAATTTTCATATCAGTACCGAACACTTCATCAGTCGCACCGAATTTTAAATATAATTGGTCAGAATAGTCAATTAAATCTTCAACTTTTTCTCTTGACATGTAATCTACTAAATGACCGCCTACATCAGGGGTAAGAGTTAATTTTCCGTCAGAAAATGCTCCTGCTCCGCCCCAGCCGCATAAAAGTCCGCATTTCTTACAAGAAGGACATTTTTCGTAACCTTCACGTAATAGACATACACGATTTTCAATTTTTTGACCTTTTTCTATTAAAACAACTTTCCAGTCTGGTTTTAATTTGGTTATTTCAAGTGCTGCGAAAATTCCTGCCGGACCAGCTCCGATTATTGCGACATTGTAGTTCATTTCTATTCCTCATTCTTAATTTCTTTTACTTTTATGTGCTTTTAATTAAAACAGCACATACACTCTTAGTGTATATTGAACAAGGATTTTTTTAAAGGTTTTGTAAGTTTTTGTTAAGAGCTGTGATATTAGATGCTAATTTAGTTTGAAAGATTTGTTCTAAATGGTTTTTTATTTGATGCTTTCGCATGATTTAAATTGCTTTCAAGTTCTAATATTTCATCTGAGGAATTTAGGTCTTTAGCCATGTTTATGTATTTTTCAGCTTCTTCTAATCGATTGGAATTAAGATGTATTACAGCGATGTTATAATATATTATGTAGCGGTCATTATCTGTTTGTGCATGCTCCAGTGCTTCTCTAAGAGTGGCTATTGCATCTGAATATTTTTCTATCTCAGCATATGCAATTGCTAAGTCTATATATCCTCCCGGTAATTCCGGGGCTGATTCTATATAATTTTTTGCTTCTTCGATTTTTCTTTTGTTTATGTCTTTTTCGTTCCCTAAGACTATAGGTGCATATATAAGACCTTCTTTTTTAAATTTTGACATCGGTACATTTGAAATATCGGGTATTAATTTGTATAAAAGGTTTATTGTATTTAAATCATCTTGTGATAAAAATTGAAAATCACTCCTATATCTTGTAATATTACTGTTTGGTTGGGTTGACATATACATTAAATCATCTGAACTGTAGCTGTGTCCCATTATTCCTAAGGCATGACCTATTTCATGCAGTATGGTATTGTACAATTCTTTGTCGGAAAAATAATTTCCGTTTACATCTTTATCATACATGGTTATTGTCATTGATTTAAGTATTTTTCCTTTAATTATCGGGTTTGTATAACCGACTACATATTTGCAGATTCCGTCTTCGCAGATGTTATCGGGCAGTGGATTAAATTTTACTATAATGTCTGCTTTCCCGCTTTCTACAAATTCAAATTCCAAAAAACCTGTGCTTAGTGACCAATCGGTAAACGCTTTTTCTATTTCTTCTCTGTAATAGTCAGGTGTTGAAATTGGAATATCTAGACGTACTTTTAATGGAAAAGAATTTATATCCCACCTTAAAAGATTTTTATCATATGAGGCTTGTTCAATATAATTATCACCAATATTTGATAAAATGTTATTTTTCCATAAATTTACCTGATGATTTGCGAGTTCTCTTGCTGAATCAGGAATTTTGCTTTGGGAAAATTTATAAATCTCTATTTGAATTTTTTCTGTCGGTTTTAGCTCCGTCATCGATTTTACATAATAATATCGTATGTCACGATTTTTGGGACGTAAAATATATGCTTTGCGTAATTGTTTATATGCTTTTAAAATATTATTTTTTTCTAGATTGCTTTTTCCTGCAGCAAGCAAAAGATAAGGAATACTCAAAACTACAATAAGGATAATAAAAATACTTACAGTAATTACTATTTTATTTATTGTTTTTTTATTCATCTAATTTCCCTTGTTCAAGAAGTTTTTCTAATGCACGTGTGTCGCCTTTTAATTTAAAATATTCAGCAAACTTCGGCGTTGTTTTTAAATTGAAACTTCTTCCGTTTTTATCGCGAGTTCTTGAAATTAGTCCTTTGTCTATTAATTCTGAAACGTGTTCATACGCTGTAGAGCCTCTGAGGTCTTTTAAATCTGTTTGACGAATCGGTTCTTTTAGTGCTATTACAGCAAGTGTTCTGAGCACGGCAGGTCTTAAATCGACAGGACATAACTTCTCTACGATGTCCATGAAATCTTCTTTGACCTGTAAAATATAACCGTTTTCATCATCAATTTCAAGTGCTCCATCGCGTGATGAATAGTCCATAATTAAATCAAGTATTGATTCTTCTACTTGCTCATTTTCTACACCTAGTATTTCTGCTATTTCATTTGTGGAAAGAGCCTTTGCTGTTGTAAATAATACGGCTTCAATCCTTGCTTTAAGCGACTCCATTTTCACCTCTTACAACATACAAGTCTGAATAAAATTCATCTTGAACTAACTCGTAATCGGTTTCTGTTACTAAAAATAATAATGCTATATAGGCACTTATTTTATCCATTCCCAAAAGAGTTAGCTCATTTAGTTCTATTTTTTCTTCTTTTTCAAAAATTTGTGATAGATTTTCTTTTAGACGAAGCACGCAATCCTCAATATATTCTTCATGGGCAAGATTTATAATATCGTCAGCCGTAAATCTTGAGTATGATTGAACTCTTCTTTTAGCCCTTTCATGTGCACTTTTTAGTGATTGCTTTTGTTCTAATTTTTCGTAAAACTCTAACTGTCTAATCAAATCTCTCAAAGTAACTACACGATTTCTGTTTAATCTTACGCTTGTTCTACGCTGCAAAACATCATCGATTGATACAACGTTATTTGTTGGTACATATTCTTCTTCTTCTCCGTAATCAACAATAAAGCCGTCATCGTCATATTCTATATTATCCTGTGGTTGATCTTCAAATTGCATTATATCAATGCCTTCCAAGACATTTGATTTTAGTTTTAAAAGCACTGAAGCAAAAAGAAATGTTCTGCCGGTAAGGCGAAGATCTTGAGATTTCATTTCGCACATATGTGCGAGATATTTGTCTGTGACATCAATTATATCAATATTCCAAGGATCAATTTTTCCTGCTTTTGCCATTGATACAAGAATTCCTATCCCTTCATTGTCTAAATTGACATTTTCTGGAATTGCTGAATTGTTATAATTAAGTATTGCTGTCTCACTACTCATAATTAATCTCTAAGTTTTACTCCCGTAACGCGGGTTATACCTTTTTCTTTTTGAGTTACACCTATCGTCCTATTTGCTGATTCTATCATAGGTTTTCTGTGGCTAACTACTATAAATTGCGTATCTTTTGATTGGTTCTGCACCATTTGGGCGATACGCTCCACGTTCATTGTATCCAAACTAGCATCAACCTCATCGAAAGCATAGAATGGAGATGGCATATAACGCTGAATTGCAAATACAAAAGCGAGGGCAGTCAGGGCTTTTTCACCGCCTGACATACTTTCCAGTCTTTGCAAGTCTTTATCTCTTGGTTGAACTTCTATTGTCATACCGCCTGAAAGTGGATCATTTGGGTTTTCAAGTTTTAATTCACCTTCTCCTTCTGAGAGCTGGTGGTATACTTGCTTGAAATTTTCGTTAATATTGTTGTAAGTCTTTAAAAAGGCTTCTTTTTTTGATTGCTCATAACTACTCATTCTGTCAAGAATTTCTTTACGTTCTTTAGATAATGTCTCAATTTGTGTTTTTAATTCTTGTTGACGAGTCTGTACTTCTTCATAAGCTGCGATTGCACGCATATTTACATCACCTAATTCTTGCATTCTTTTTTCTAAACGCTGAATTTTGGAGGTGATTTCTTCAATAGAAATTTCGACCGGTTCCAGTTTCTCGATTTCGATTCCTGAGTTTATAAGTTCTTCTCTGGCGGTTTCAAGCTGAGGTTCCAACTCTCGGCGTCTCGCTCTAAAAGATTCTATTTGCTCAGCTATTCTTGCAATATCAGCTTCTCTGATATGTCTTTGTGTTTCGAGCCCGTTTAATTCTTCATTAATTTCATCTCGTTCTTTTAATAATTTGCCGAGTTTTTCTTCGATTTCTGCAATTTGTTCATTTAGAGCTTCTGTTTTTTTATTTAGCTCTTCTATTTCTTCTTTAAAGCGAACTTTATCAGATTCCAATTTAACGTTATTGGATTCAATTCCTTGTATTTCTTCTGTTTTTGTTTCTATTAAATTCTCGTTGAATGCAATATCTCTATTAAAATCATTTTTAGCGGCATTGGCATTCATCAAATTCTGTTCAAGCCTTTTGATTTCGTGTTCGACACCTTCTGTTTTTGCTTTTAAATCTTTTAAATCCTGCTCATTTATAAGTTTTTCAACTTCTTCAATGTCTGACTGCACTTGAGCCATGTCATCATAAATTTTTACGTTTTGTTCTTCAAGTTTGTCCAGTTTTTTGTTTAAATCCTCAATTTTAGGTTCTGTTTCTTCTATGAATTTAGCTCTTTCTTTCAAAATATTTTCACTATTTGCATAGTTGCTACTCATATTTTCAAGTTCACCTTTTGCTTTTGAGTACTCATTCATAGAGTCTGAATATTTTTTTCGGATATCATCAAGTTTGTTTTCTAATGTTTGACGTTTGTTTTTTAATGCTGATGATTTATTTTCTAATTCTTTTAAGTGTTTTTTGAAATTTTCAAGTTCATTATTATCATTTTGGCTAAAGCTCAGTCCTGTTTTTCTTTGTGAGCCACCAGTCATTGAGCCTGATTTTTCAAAAATTTCACCTTGCAGTGTTACCATTCGGTATTTGCCGATTAATTTCTTTGCACACTCCATATCTTCGACGACCAAAGTATCGCCTACTGCATAGTAAAATGCGTTAATATATTGATCATCGAAATCCACAAGGTTTATAGCAAAATCAATTACACCTTTATCTTTTGGTAAGTTTAATTTTGTCGGTGCTTTGACAATTTTATTCAATGGAATAAATGTCGCTCTACCTGCACCTGAGGATTTTAAAAGTTCAATCGCAACTGACGCAACATGTTCATCATCAACTACGATGTGAGTCATTCTGCCGCCAAAGGCAACTTCCATTGCTGTTGAATATTCTTTGTCAACTGTACCTAATTTTACAAGGGGAGCGTGAACCCCTCTTAATTTCGCATTCATCACTGTATCAATGGCATTATTAAAACTTGACTGGGCAAACTGTTTTTTTGCTTCCATTGTCGAAACTTTTCTATATGCCATTTGAATATCATGCTCTGCATCTTCAATTTCATTTTTGGTTGTATCAAGATCATGGAGTGTGTTTTGTTGAATGATTTTAAAATCAGCCATTTCTTTTTGCAACTGCTCTATTAGAGTCTTTTTCAAGTCAAAGTCAGATGCAAAATTTGCCTTCATCTTTTCTAACTCTTCTAAGGTTTCTTTAGCTTTTGTAAGTTCAGATTGCAAATTCTTTAACTCATTTTCTAATGGAAGTTTTTCTTTTATAAGTGCATTTTCTTTATCTTGAAGGTTTTCCAAAGTTTTGCGTAAATTGTTACGTTTTTCGATGTGCTGATCTGCTGTTGCATTTAAGCCCGTCATGTCTTCAAGGATTTTTCTAAGCTCAGCATTTTTTTCAGCAATATTAGCTTCGATTATTTTTATTTCATCTTCTTTTAGCTGTATTTTCAGTTTAAAATCTTCAATTTTTTGTTTGTAATTTTCGATACCGTTTTTAGCGTTCTCAATTCTTCTAAGTCCATCTTGAATTTGTTTATCAGCATAAATTGATGCGTTATTTTTGCGATCAATTTCGCCTTTTAATTCCTCTTGCTGTTTTTTTAGCTCAATTTGTTTTGCTTCACCTTTTTCTTTTACAACTTCTGAAATCTCTTGATATTTAGCCTTTATCAGGTTAAGGCGTTCATCAAGGTCTTTGTTCTTTACCTCTTCTTCTTTTTTCTTTTTGGTGAATTCCAGTATATTTTCATGAGCTTGTTCTAGATTCTTTTTTATATCGAAAAATCTGACTTTATTAATCTGACCTTCAAGCTCTGATTTTTCTTCTCGTAACTTTTGATATTTTAAAGCTACTTCTCGTTCTTCTTTTAATTGTTCAAGTCTTGTATCTACTTCATTCAAAATTACCTGTGAACGCTCTACACGCTGTTCTACAGTTGTTAATTCATTTGTAGCTTGCTCTATTCTTCTGTCAAAGTCTGCAACACCTGCAATTTCATCTATGATTTTGCGGCGATTTTTGGGGGTAGAATTTGTAATTCCCATAACATCACCTTGCATCATAACATTATAACTGTTTGGAGTTACGTTATATTTTTCAAGCTCAGCATGCACATTTGTAAGAGTTGTTACTGAATCATTTATATAATAAGTACTTGCATAACCTTGATTTGTTTTTCTGATTTTTCTTGCAATACTTAAATCTTGGCCATTTCCCATACCACCAAATGTAACTTTTACAAATGCTTCATTTCTTTTTGTATAGGTAGATATAAAATGTGAAAGATTTTCAGCCCTTAATTCACTTGCATTTGCAAGTCCTAAGGCAAATAAAACACTGTCTATGATGTTACTTTTTCCAGAACCGTTTGGCCCTGAAATCGTTGTGAAACCTTCCAGTAAAGGAATTTCTGATTTATTGGCAAATGATTTAAAATTATCTATTTCAAGCTGTTTTATATACATTAATCCTACCCAATTATAGTCTTAATTCTATTAGACAATAATATCTTTGACATGTCAAAGGATTAACGAAATCTTAATATATTTCACTATAAAATAATCTTCTTCCATAATGCGAGCAAAAAAAAAAACGACCAATAGGGTCGCCAAAGGGAAAAAAGGAAATGAAATTGAAAATATAAAATTTTGTATAAAAACCGCACGTAAAAATAAGCCTCGTACGTTTTTTCTTTTTAGGAAATGAATTAACCGAAGGTTTTGAAAGTAGACTCAGTGTTCTTTTCAATAACCTTTTGAACAGCGTCCATTTCAGTTTGTATAGCATTTTGTTCAGTGTCAAGCTGCTTTAATCTTAAT
>CASGAK010000120.1 GCA_949299435.1 uncultured bacterium | reverse complement strand
TTTTTTTAATTATTGGATTGCTACGGATTGACCGTTTGTCATTTGATTTATTACTTCAATTGCTTTAAGGAGCTGGACATCTTTTTTATTTTTGATATCATCTTCGCTCAACTCAACTACAATATCAGGGGTTATACCTTTTTTATTAATATCAGTACCATTTGGTGTGAGATATTTTTGGATTGTAATATTAATACCTGCCTCATAGGGGAGTTTATTAATTTCTTGAACAAGTCCTTTACCAAAAGATTGTTCACCGATAATTACTGCTCTATGATTATCTTTCATAGCACCTGAGAAAATTTCACTTGCAGAAGCTGAGCCTTTGTTGATAAGTACGACAACCGGTTTTGTTGTAATAACTCCTCTGTTTGCTCTTGATGTTTCTTTATACCCGTCACGATCGACTGTAGATACAATAGTCCCGCCATCAAGAAACATATCTGAGATGTAGATTGCATTGCTTAAAAGTCCGCCCGGATTTGAACGCAGGTCGATGATATAACCTTTTTTATATTGATTTTCTGTCAGTATATTTCTAAATTCTGCAGCAGCATTACGGCTTATAAATGAGCTGAGGCGAATGTAGGAAATATCTCCGGGGATTTTAGTTTCAAGTGGAGTTTTAAGTGAAATTGATTTTACTTCAATTTCTGCACGTGTGATAGTGTATTTTTGAGGCTCCATATCTTTGCGTTTGATAAGTAGCGTAACTTGAGTACCTTCTTTTCCTCTAATTTTATCAGCAGCTTTATCAACTGTAATTCCTTTTGTTGATACACCGTCAATTTCTAGAATTTCATCATCAGCTTTAAGCCCTGCTCTTTCTGCGGGGGTATCTTCAATTGGGGCAATTACCATTAATTTACCATCTTTTACACCGATTTGAATACCGATACCTTTCAAAGAGCCTTTAATAGAGCTTGTTTCTTCTGCGAATTCTTTTGGATCCATAAATTTTGTATAAGGATCATTTAAACTCGCAATCATTGTATTAATTGCTACATAGGCATCTTCATTTGTTCTTATATAGTTGTCATATTTGTGACGCCATTTACTCCAATTTTGGTCATTATTGGTTTGGTCTACAAATTTAGTGTTTATTAATCTCCAAACATTATCATATAATTCAACGGGAGTGTAGGCGAATACATTATCTCTTATAATCCAGCCAAACAGGATTACGAATACACCCATAAAGATAAAACTTTTTTTCATAATGTTTCTCATTCTTTAATTTTTTCCTCCAAATTACCCATAATTTTATTACCTGTTGCACAACCTATATTTACTATGATGTTTTTTTTTTAAATTTGTTTCATAAGTTTATAAGTTGATAGGGTATTATGCCTATGAGCATATGATTATTATATCATAGTCAATTGTAAAAAGTCAGGTCTAATCAAAATATTTTAAAATTTCGTTATCAAACATTTTGTATTCTTTCACGAGAGCATAATCCGTTGGAAGTATGAAAATTATATTCTCAGAAGTTGCTTTTTTATCCATTTTCATTACGTTGATAATTTTTTTAATATCAAAGTCAGGAATTTTTTTAAAATTATATTTTTTAATTAAATCTTCTGCGATAAATTTATAGCTTTCGACGATTATTCCCATTTTTTGTGCAAAATCAAAGACAAATTCAATCCCTTTTATGACAGCTTCACCATGGGTATATTTTTTGTAGTTAGTAAGTTTTTCGACAGCGTGTGCGTATGTATGACCAAAATTAAGAATTTTACGAAGTCCACTTTCTTTTTCGTCTTGTTCAACTACCGAAATTTTTAATGAAATACAAATTTTTATAAGTTCTTCAAGGGTTTTGTTATCATGGGAGAGGATTTTTTCTGAATTTAGTGAAAGAAAATTAATCAAGTTAAATTCTTCATTACATTTGCAGCTTTTTTCAATGAAAGCATATTTAACGACTTCTCCAAGTCCTGTTTTAAATTGTTTATTATCAAGGGTTTTGAGAAAGTTTGTATTGATTAAAACAATATCAGGTTGATAGAACGTACCGATTAAATTTTTACCAAAATCAGTATCAATAGCGGTTTTGCCTCCAACAGAGCTGTCAACACAAGCTAAAAGTGTTGTCGGAATTTGAATAAGATGAATACCACGCATATACGTAGAGGCTGCAAACCCTGCAATATCTCCGCATACACCGCCCCCTACGGCAATTATATAATCATTGCGGGTAAGTTTTAGTTTTAGAGCAAAGTTTAAAATCTTTTGATATGTTTTAAAATTTTTTTCTTTTTCCCCGTCTTTAAGTATAAAAATTCTCTTTTTAGGTAGATTAAGGGTTTTACTATATAATTTATAGACTTTTTGACTAATCACTGCGAGAAAATTATTTTTTCCGATTATATTTAAAATTTCACCTTGTAACTCTTGAATTTCATTGTTGTTAATAATAATCGGATAAGTTTTTTCAGATGCATTAATCTTCACATTTAAGTTAAACATTTATAACTCCAATGATTTTTTCGGCAATTTCAGCCGGAGTTTTGTTATCGGTATCTATGGTATAATTGGCTTTTTGGTAATTTTTTTCACGAAGTGATAATATATGTTGAATTTTTTCAAGAGAAAAATGCTTTTTTAAAAGCGGTCTGTGAGTTTCTGCTTTAATTCTTTCATAAATATTATCAGGAGAGGCTTTTAAAAATATAACCGTGGAATTTTCCAAAAAACGTTTTCTGTTATCAGGGTTTTCAAATGCACCGCCGCCTGCAGAAATTATTTGAAAATCATTTTGGGTAAATTGTTTAATTTTATTAATTTCAAGCTCTCTGAAATGCGGCTCTCCATATTTTAGAAAAATTTCCGAAATTTTTTTACCTGTACTTTTTTCAATTTCCTCATCAATATCCACAAGAGCATATTCAGGCAAAACTTTTGATAATTCTTTAGCCACAGTAGTTTTGCCGCAACCCATCATTCCAATAAGAGTTATATTTTTCTTCATAGAATTATTTTACATTAAATATTAAAAGCAGGTAATTTGTTAAGAAAAATTTTTCATAATTTCATCAAAGCTGTCCCCGCCGTATTTTAAAAGAATTTCATTTAAAAGCACGCAGGCAATTCTTGCTTCTGCAACAACAGCACAAGCCTCGACTGCACAGGTATCGGAGCGTTCAAAGTGTGCTTCTGCCTGACTCATATCGGAAGAATCAACTGTTCTCAGCGGCTTTCTTAACGTCGGAATCGGTTTCATCGAAGCAAAAATTTCTAAATTCTCTCCGTTTGTCATTCCCCCTTCTATTCCGCCTGCATTGTTTGTTTCTCTTACAATTTTGTCATTTTCTATAAACATTTCATCATGAAATTCACTTCCCTGAAGTTCACATGCATGCTCCCCGTTACCTATTTCAACGGCTTTAATGGCAGGAATACTCATTACTGCTTGGGCAATCCGTCCGTCCAACATTCTGTCCCAATGGACGTATGAACCTAGCCCGACAGGCATGTTTTCATAAACTACCACAAATCTTCCGCCAAGAGTATCTCCCTCAGCTTTTGCTTTATCAATTTCTGAGTGAAATTCTTCTTTATTTATCTTAGTGCCGATTTGTAGAACTTTTGAATAGCTGTGAATGTTGAATTGTTCGAGAATTTGTTTAGCTACTGCCCCTACGGCGGTTTCAATAGCTGTTTTTCTTGCACTTGAACGTTCAAGAATATTACGCAAATCTTTGTGATTGTACTTAATTGAGCCTGCATAATCTGCATGTCCGGGGCGGTATTTGGTGAAAGATTTTTCGTTATTTTCATCTTCTTTGTAGATGCTCATAACTTTTTCCCAGTTTTCATAATCTTTGTTATAAATTACCAAAGTGACAGGTGCCCCTGTTGTTTTTCCAAACCTTACACCTGAGGTTATTTCTACGGTGTCGGACTCAATTTTCATTCTGTCACCCCGTCCGTAGCCGCCTTGACGTCTTTGTAATTCTTTGTTTATAAAATCAGGTGTGATTTCAAACCCTGAAGGTAGACCTTCTATTATTGCGGTAAGACATTTACCATGGCTTTCACCGCTTGTTAAAAATCTGAATTTTTCATACATATTTATTTTTCCTAATTAGGTTTATTTATTGGCATATTTTAAGAAAATTTGCTGTTTTGTCTGCATCATTTCTTCTGTGATTTGCCATTTACCGTTCGGTTGTTTTTTTACAATCATATAAGTTTTTAATTTATAAGTTTCACCTGATGGCTGACGAAGTGAGCTTACTTTATAGCCATCACCTGCTTTAGTAACGGTTATATTTGTATAATTGTTTTTATAGTTTCTTAATTTAGCACCTGCTTGTCCGATTTTCATTTGTTTTATATAAGTTGCGGTGTCGGTCTTTACATCTACAAGACTGCCATCAGGTTTTATTACTTGTCTTATAATTTTAGCGTTTGGGGAGTACATTTGCTCTATTGTCGGGCTGTAGCTGTTTGCTGCCTGTACATAATTTTCAAAAAACGCTTTTGCATCTGCTGCATCATCTGCTAATGCTTGTATACCTGTTGTTAAAAATGTTCCGAATAATAAAATTAAAGATAAAAATTTTTTCATTATTTTACTCCTGTCTACTACAAAAATTAAACGATTTTAGTCTGTAAAAAGTTCATTTTTGCAATCATATCATACCATAAAAAATTATGCTAAGCATTAAACTAAGGAAGTGTAAAAATTCTCCAATCAGCTTATTAATAAAAATTATTGTCTATTGAAATATTTATATAAACGGAGGAGTGTATATGAATAATCAAGAGAATTTAACGATAGAAGAAGAAATGATTTCGGAAGTTGTGCCTGAAAAGCCGTCGAAAATTCTTATGGTAGTGACGAACGTATGTGAATTTGATGATAAACATCATACAAAAACCGGTGTATGGTTTGAAGAATTTGCAGTGCCGTATAATGAGTTTATTAAAAACGGATTTGAGGTAAAAGTCGCGACTTTAACAGGTGAAATTGCACCAATAGATCCTGCAAGTGAAGATCTTTTTGAAGATGTAATTTGGAATGATGCTAAAAAAGCCTTAAATGATACTGATGCTTTGGATACCATTGATTATAACAAATATGATGCGATTGTGCTTCCTGGCGGGCATGGGCCTATGTATGACCTTGCAAAAAGTGAAACTTTAGGGAATATAATTACACAATTTAATCGTGAGGGAAAGTTAATAGCGGCAATTTGTCATGGGCCCGCAGGTTTTTTAGCTGCCAAATCCGATGGTATTCCTTTTGTCAGCGGACGTAAGCTCACATCATTTACCAATGAAGAAGAACGATATTATAAAAAAGATGAGTTAACTCCTTTCTTTTTACAAGATGCACTAATTGATGAGGGTGCCGATTTTATCGAAGATGAGCCAGGAGCCGTAAATATCATTAGTGACGGGAATTTGATTACGGGACAAAATTTCCAATCTGCTCAAAATTTTGCTAAAGCAATCATTGAATATTTATCTTATTAATTGTTTATTCTTCTTAACAAAATAGCAAAAAATATTTTTCAAAAGGCTTCTATAAAAAGTAACATATAGGAGCCTTCAATGAATATTACGTTTAACCCCCAAATTCATAGTAATAATAGAACTTTTGGTGCAAAATACACACCGTCTGAAATTTGTGCAGACTTATGTAAAGGAGCTTGCTGTAATCACGGTGCACCAATGAGTGCGACATTAAAAAGAATAGCTGATAAATTTAATGCTTCATATTATCAGCTTCCTGACAGTTTAAAGCCAAAAGCAATTATAAAATCACCTATCATAAAATGGGTTGTAGATTCCAACGATATTGAAGTAAATCGAGTAAATGACCTTGCTAATGTTATTATAGATGCAATTTCAAGAGAAAAAGATCCGAGAAATATTTCGGCATTGGAAGAATCTTTGGAAGCGTTGAATAAAAAACTTGAAAGCATGCTTGTTGATAACGAAAAGTTTTTATTGATTACAAATCCAGACCTATCCAAAAACCCCAAAGCAGCGATGTTTTCAAACGTGATTAATCCCTGTGCTTTTAAAGATGGGGCAAAGACAAATAAATGCTCCATTTACGGCGGTATAAAAGTTGATGAAAACAAAATTGTAGACCGTCCCGAGCCTTGTCATATCTTTGGAAGTGATGAATTCCCCTGCCCTTGGCACCGTCCTGAAAAACTTGATGAAATCGTTGAAAAGACAAGGCAAAAACTCGCACTTATGGGTTATAAAAAAGTTCCTAAAAGTGCTTTAGACAACTATGTTAAAGAGCAATTCAATCTTAATGAAACTTGGTTTGAAAAAATCTATAAACCGTTTTTGGATAAAAAATAATTTTTCAAATATTTAAATTATTTTTTATTTACGGAAAACAATTGTATTATTTTCGATTTCGGTATAGATTTTGTCGCCTTTTAAAAATTCACCCTCTAAAATTCTCATAGAAAGAGGAATTTCAAGGTAATTTCTTATAACTCTACGCAATGGTCTTGCACCATAAAGCGGTTCATAGCCTTCATCAGCAAGGAATTTTTTTGTATCATCATTGATTATAAGTTCCATTTCTTGTGCTAAAAGGCGTTTTTTCAATGATGCTGTCTGAATATCTACTATTTGAGCAAGTTCATCATGCGTTAATGCTTTGAACATTATAATTTCATCAATTCTGTTGATAAATTCGGGTTTGAATTTTTCTTTTAAGGCTTTATCAAGTCCTTCTTTTTTTTGAATTTCGTCCAGATTTTCATCTAAGATAATACTGCTTCCCAAATTGCTTGTCATAATAATGACGGTATTTTTGAAATCAATTAATCGTCCCTGCCCGTCAGTCAGACGTCCGTCATCAAACATTTGAAGCATAATATTAAAAATATCAGGGTGTGCTTTTTCTACTTCATCAAACAGTACAACGGAATAGGGCTTTCTTCTGACAGCTTCGGTAAGTTGTCCGCCCTCTTCATATCCGACAAAGCCTGCAGTTGCACCTGTCAAACGAGAGATATTATGTTTTTCCATAAATTCACTCATATCAATTCTTATAAGAGCGTCTTCATCATTAAATAAAATTTCAGCCAAAGTTTTCCCAAGCTCAGTTTTTCCCACACCTGTCGGGCCTAAAAATAAAAATGTTCCAATCGGACGTTTGGGATCTTTTAGTCCTGAGCGGGCAAGCCTTATGGCATTGGAAATCTTTTTGACAGCTTCCTCTTGACCGATTACTCGCTTGTGCATTACTTCTTCCATATTAATAAGTTTTTTGCTTTCGTCTTCCTGAAGTCTGTTTACAGGGATTCCTGTCCATTTCGCAACTATTGATGCGATATCATCTCCGTCTATTTGCTCTTTCAAAAGACACTTTTTGTTAGCATGTGCCAAAGTCTTTAACTTTTGCTGCATTTCAAGCATTTGTGAGTATTTCGCCTCTAAAGCCGCACTCATTGTCGGATTTTTCTTGAATTGCTCTATTTGACTTTTAAGTTTTTCAATATTTCTTTTTACGGCAGCTCCTGATTCGATTACTTTCTTTTCTTTTAGCCATTGTTCTTTTAGTTTGGCAATTTTTTCATTCAAATCGTTAATTTTTTTATTGATTTTTTCCAACTTTTTGCTCACATCAGCAGAAGATTCTTTTTCCAATGCTTTTCTGTTCATTTCAAGCTGAATTTTCTCTCTGATGAATATATCAATTTCCTCAGGCATGGTGTCAATTTCTATTCTCAAAGCAGAGGCAGCCTCATCAATCAGGTCTATAGCTTTGTCTGGAAGGCATCTGTCAGAGATGTATCTGTCAGAAAGAGTTACGGCAGCGACAATTGCACTGTCCGTAATTTCTACGCAATGAAATCCTTCATATTTTTCTTTTAGACCTCTAAGTATACTTATCGTTGTATCAATTGAAGGCTCATCTGCTATTACAGGTTGAAAACGCCTTTCAAGAGCTTTGTCTTTTTCTATATATTTTCTGTATTCATCAATTGTGGTAGCACCAAGCACTCTTATAGAGCCTCTTGCAAGCATCGGTTTTAGCAGGTTTCCTGCATCTGCTGAGCCGTCTGCTGAGCCTGTTCCCATAATTGTATGAATTTCGTCTATAAAAAGCATTATGTCATCACTTTTTTCTTCAATTCCTTTTAAAACGGCTTTGAATCTTTCTTCAAATTGACCTCTATACGATGCACCTGCAAGTAATGAGCCTAAATCCAGTGCATAAATTTTATCATTTTTTAAGCTCTCAGGAACATCTCCTGAAATAATTCTTTGTGCTAATCCTTCAATAATTGCGGTTTTGCCGACTCCGGGCTCCCCGATAATTACAGGGTTATTCTTTGAGCGTCTGTTCAAAATTTGGATTGTTCTGCGAATTTCATCATCTCGCCCGATTACCGGGTCAAGTCGGTTTTCTTTCGCCTGCTCAGTTAAATCTATTGTGTATTTTTTTAATGCTTCTTCAGGAGTTTCTTTTTGATTTTGTGATGAGTTTTCACTGTTTTCCATATTTTGATTTCCTTCATCATTTTTCATTATAATTGCCTTTTCAGCACCGTGTTTTCGTGTTTCATTGCCATTTTCATCAATGCTTATTATATTTTTGACCTCTTCAAGCATTTTTTCGTATAAAACAAATTTATTTATTCTGTTTTCTGCGAAAAATAAATCCATTTCGGGATTATTTATCTTGAACAGTGCCAAAAACATATGCTCAATATCTACTTCTTCATCGCACAAATCCATTGCTTCACGTTCGGCGATTTTTGTCAGGTTGATTACCCCTGAGGAAAATTTAATCTGCTCAAATTGGCCGCGGGGGAAGTATGGATATTTTTTCACAAATTTATTAAATCTATCTTTAAAATCTCCTCCAAGACCTACTCTATCTAAAAGAATTACTGGTAAATCATTCTGATCCAAAAAAAGTGCAAGCATAATATGCTGTACTTCAAGTTCTCGGTAATTTCTTGAAACTACAAAGGATTTTGCTGATTTGAAAATTGCTTGTAAGTGTTCTGAAAGAAGCATTTATTTTTCCTCTTTTAAATTAATTATATAGATTTATAAATTTGTGCAATCATTCAAAAACGGTAGATTGTAAATAAATGATGAAGTATAAATTGCTGAATTTTCAAATGATATGTTTTGAGATATTATTGTATTTATTCTGAAATATTTATTTTTTAAAGTAAGAGGAATTGATTTCAAATTATTCAGAGAAAATAAAAAACACAAAATAGACAGAAAAGAGAAAAAATTTCCCCTTTGTATTTTGCAGAAATTGTCCGAGAAAGTTAGGTGATAATGTACGTGAGCGAGAATTTAAACTGACATATTACAGGTGCGAGCTACGGTGCAGCCTTGCGAGTGCAATGCTTGTAGGTGGCGAAGATCTGCTTTTGATAAAATACTATCTTGATGTTAGTGATTTTTTTTATATAATAGAAAATATGAAACACAGAGAAAATGTACGAAATTTTTGTATAATAGCCCACATTGACCATGGAAAATCAACACTTGCCGATAGATTACTCGAATTTACGGGTACCGTTGCACAGCGTGATATGCAGGATCAAATTCTTGACAGTATGGACATTGAGCGTGAACGTGGAATTACGATTAAACTCAACGCTGCAAGAATGAATTATAAAGCAAAAGACGGCAAAGATTATATTCTAAACTTGATTGATACCCCCGGGCACGTAGATTTTTCTTATGAAGTTTCACGATCTCTTGCGGCTTGTGAGGGTGCATTATTGATTGTAGACGCAACTCAGGGGGTGGAAGCTCAAACTCTTGCAAATGTCTATCTTGCTATTGAGCAAAACCTTGAAATTATCCCTGTAATTAATAAAATTGACCTGCCTTCTGCAGATGTCGAAAGAGTTAAAGCAGAAATTGAGGAAGTGTTGGGAATCGACGCTTCTTATGCAATTCCTGTAAGTGCTAAAGCCGGTATTGGAATTGAAGATGTCTTAGAAGCTGTTGTGGATTTAATTCCTCCTCCTGCTGATACCTCTGAAAAACCGCTAAGAGCTTTGGTATTTGATAGTGCTTATGATCAGTACCTCGGAACATTGTGTTTCTTTAAAATTATGGACGGTAAGATGCGACTTGGTGATAAAGTCAAGTTTATGGCATCGGGTAAAGAATATGAAATTGTAGAATTAGGGTATCTTACACCGACAAGAGTTCAGGTAGATGAGCTTGTATGTGGTGATGTTGGGTACTTTGCAGGGTCTATCAAAGAGTTGACAAGGTTTGTAGGAGATACTATCACAACGGTGGACAGTCCTGCAAAAGAGCCATTACCTGGCTACAAAGAAGCTCTTCCTATGGTGTTTTCAGGCATGTATCCCGTGGATAATGACGATTATCATGATTTAAAAGAGGCTTTGGAAAAATTAAAGCTAAACGACAGTAGTATTACTTTTGAGCCTGAAACCTCCAGTGCATTGGGCTTTGGCTTCCGTTGCGGATTCTTGGGAATGCTGCATATGGAAATCGCTCAGGAAAGACTTGAGAGAGAATACAATCTCGCACTTGTAACAACAGCTCCATCGGTTGTATATCATGTATATAAAACAAACGGTGAAATGGTTGAAATTGATAACCCTGCAAATCTTCCGCCTGCTCAATACAGAGATTACATTGAAGAACCTTATGTAAGAGTTCAAATAATTACTCCTAACGATTATGTTGGTACTTTAATGGAACTTTCGCAGTCAAAACGCGGTATTTTTATTAATATGCACTATATTGATAAAATTCGTGCGAGTCTTGAATACCAAATTCCTTTGAGTGAAGTTATTACTGACTTTTATGACCAATTAAAGTCCAGATCAAAAGGCTATGCAAGTATGGATTATGAATTTTGTGATTACAAGCGTTCTAAACTTGTAAAACTTGATATTTTGCTTGCGAATGAGGTAGTTGATGCTTTATCTGTGATTTGCCATGAAGATAGTGCATATTACATCGGACAAAAGTTAACTGCTAAATTGAAAGAGATTATACCAAGACAACTTTTTGAAGTACCTATTCAAGCAGCAGTCGGTGGTAGAGTTATTGCAAGAACAAACATCAAAGCTATGAGAAAAAATGTTCTTGATAAATGTTATGGCGGTGATATTTCACGTAAGAGAAAACTTTTGGAAAAACAAAAGAAGGGTAAAAAACGTATGAAATCCGTCGGTCGTGTTGAAGTTCCTCAAGAAGCCTTTATGGCAGTGTTAAGTCTTGATGAAGATTAGTCTAAAAATCCTTTTTTGACTGCATCTCTTGTTACTTCTACTCTGGATTTTACGTTGAATTTTCTTATTATAGAGCTAACATGTGCTTTTACTGTCGATAACGAAACAGACAGAGCTTCTGCAATTTGTGGATTTGAATATCCTGCTATCATTAATTTTAAAACTTCTTTTTCTCTGTTTGTAATGTGAATTCTGTCTTTTTCATTACCGCCCGTGTACATCACTCTCTCCTTATTGTGAATTACTATGTATATACTAGCAAAATATAATCAAATTAGTATTAGTCATAAGTCTAATTTTTCTTACAACGTCCACGTGTTGGGCTTTTTCAAGTAGCTTGAAGTGCTGTTTGTTAAAAAATGTTACAGAATATTAAAAATATATAACAATGACGCAATTTGTATATAAAAAAAAACTTTATATATACAAGAGATGAAAATTATTAATAGGAAAGAGTATAAAAATATGTAAATATTTGTAACGAGTATGGATAATTTCTTAAAGATAATTAAAAACAATACCGATTAAGAGTATGTGAGTAATTAAGAAAAAGAAAAAGAAAAGGAGAATGAGATGACAGGTATCTACGGTGATTACGGAAAATTTAACAACATCTTCCAATCAAATGGCAAAAAAGATGTTGAACGAAAAAATTTAGAAAAACAAAAGGCAAATGAGCCTATTGAATTTAAAAATGCAGACAATGCAGACAAAAATAAAGAATTGGGTTTTGATGCATTAGATACAAGTGGTTCAATTTATGGTAAGGCACTTACTTTATCAAGCAATTATTTTGTAGACAGTAATTTGACAAAAGGACTTTCTCCAAAAGAGCAAGAAGCCTTGAAAAGAGAAGTAAACAAACCCGGAGTAGTATCACGTGTCGGTAATTCAGCTGTAAATATTTTTGCAGCAATCGAAGGCATTGATGAGTTTGCATAAAAAGTTATATAAAAAGATTTAAAATCCGACAGGGTATTTATGCCTTAATAGGATACTGTTATCTCAAATTTTTCTGTAGACTTATAAAAAATACATTTACTCACACAATTTTAGGCACTTTGAAAAAAGTGCCTTTTAATTTGCGAAAAATATGTTATAATAAAAAAGCAGATGATAAAAATTGATAAAGAACGAAAGGAGCTGGAAATGCAGACTATGAAAGAATTTACGGGGGGGGGGGGGGCACCGCAAAAATACCTGCTTATAGGTAAAAAATTAAAATTATTATAAACTTATAGAAAAATTGATGAGCAAAAAATTACATTAATTAATCAAAAGTTTATAAGCAAAAAAG
>CASGAK010000119.1 GCA_949299435.1 uncultured bacterium | reverse complement strand
TATTATCCTATAAATAATTGATGACATTTATTTGGCAAAAGGTTATTGTTGATGTATGGCTAAATATAATTTTTACACGCAGTCAAAAAGTTCGTTTAAATATAGCTTAGCATATATGTATTCGTTAATATTCGGATATTTTATTTTTGCAGCGATAGAAGTTGTTGTTTATAAAAGATCAACATTCTTTTTTATACCATTTTTTATTTTGATTTTATACCATATTTTTCTTTATAAGCCGACAGTGAAATATTGGGATATGGGTGGTTTTCAGAAAATGACTATTGATACTGATGCTCAAGTTATAACTTTTGACGATAGAGTAAAACTTAAAATGGATAAAATTGAGCGTGTGCGTTTAGAATTAGATGAAAGACCTACGATGTTTTGGTTTATGACATTGTTTACCCAATATAAAGATTTAGCAAACGGTGAACTCATTTTTAAATTGGATACAAAGACCAATATGGTAATTAGCGTACAATTCAAAAAAGATATCAGAAAAATTGTTTCAATAATTCGTAAACAGCAAATACCTTGTAGAATTCAAAATGAAGATTTACTTGATGAGGGAGTACCGAATTATGTTTGGTATCTTTTAATTTTGGTATTTGGTGTTGGTGGTTTTGTGTATTTGGTTGTAGAATTTTTTAGGAAAGCTTTTATGGTTTAAAAATTTATTCAAAACAAACGGGCGGCCTTTTAAAAGACCGCCCGTTTGTTATTTAATCAATTATATTTTAGCAAGTTGTAAGTAATAATCATTTGCTCTTTCAAATTTGTGGGCTGCATTGAACAGTCTTTTTTCCTGTAATTGAGGAGCAAGTATTTGGAGTCCTATTGGCATTCCGTCTTTGTCAAAACCAGCAGGGATACTCATTCCGGGAATACCTGCCAAGTTAGCTGAAATAGTTGCAATGTCAGTTAAATACATTGCAAGCGGATCACTTGATTTTGCACCCAATTCAAAAGCTGTATTAGGGCAAGTTGGTGAAATTAACACATCAACTTTTTTGAATGCTTCTATAAAATCTTGAGTTACAAGAGCTCGCATTTGTTGAGCCTTTTTGTAATAAGCATCATAATATCCTGAGGACAATGCATATGTACCGAGCATTATACGACGTTTAACTTCGGGACCAAATCCTTCTGCACGAGTTTTTGTATACATTTCCATAAGGTTTTTTGCATCAGGAGTTCTGTATCCGTATTTTACTCCGTCAAATCTTGCTAAGTTTGAAGAGCATTCAGCTGTTGCAAGGATATAGTAAATTCCGATTGAGTGTTTTAAATTCGGAAGTGAAATTTCAACAATTTCTGCTCCTAATTTTTTGTAATCTTCAATCGCTCTATCCATTGCTTTTGCAACATCTTCTGACAGACCTTCAGTCATAAGCTCTTTTATTACACCGACTTTCATGCCTTTGATATCTTTATTTAAATCAGAGGCGTAGTGCTCTATTGGAAGATTTAGAGAAGTACTGTCTTTAGGGTCATGACCTGAAATTACTTCCAAAAGATTTGCAGCATCTTCTACTGTTCTTGCGAATGGTCCTATTTGATCAAGTGATGATGCAAATGCAATTAGACCGTATCTTGATACTCTACCATAGGTAGGTTTCATACCAACGATTCCGCAGAATGATGCAGGAAGTCTTATTGAGCCGCCTGTATCAGAGCCTAGTGCAAGGGTTGCTTCACAAGAGGATACACTCGCTGCTGAGCCGCCTGAGGAGCCTCCGGGTACTTTTTTCAAATCCCAAGGGTTATGAACTTTTTTGAATGCTGAGTTTTCATTTGATGAACCCATTGCAAATTCGTCTAAGTTTGCTTTTCCTACAATGGGGACTAAGTTATTTAAAAGTTTTTCTGTAACTGTTGCATTGAAAGGTGATATGAAGTTTTCTAAGATTTTGCTTGATGCAGTTGTCTTAGAGCCTTTCATATTCATATTATCTTTTAGGGCAAGCGGTATACCTGCTAAAAGCGGTAATTCTTCTCCTTTTGCTATTTTTTCGTCAACTTTTTTTGCTGTATCAAGTGCTGCTTCTTTTGTTAAAGAGTTAAATGCACCTAATTTTTCATCAAGTTCTTCTATTCTTTCAAATGCCGCGTTTGTTAATTCTACGGCTGAAATTTCTTTATTTTTCAAAGCTCTGCTTTGCTCGGCTGCTGACTTTTTTAAAACCTCGTTCATAATTTCTCCTTAAAGCTGATAACTGTTTGTTTCAGTTTTTCTCTATCCTGCTTTTATATGAAATATTTTCACTTGTGAAAATTATATAGCAGAATTACTATAAAAATATTATGACAAAAACAGTACTTTAGCAAGTTAAAGTTATATTTTATAAAACATTTTTAATTTTGTTCTAAAACTAATTTGTTTTTGAAGTTACTTTTTAATTTCTATTGAAATTTTATTGAGCTGGCAAAATGTTCTTAATACAGCTTTTGCTTTTTGAATTTCTAAATGAATGCAGTTGTTTTTGGTGACATTTTTTACTATTTCAGATGCCTTTTCATACATTTTGGTAGCTCCGATTAAGTAATCTTTTTGTTTTGATGATTTAATAAGTCCGAGCTCTTGGAAATATTGACCGTATTGCAGGTATAATCTTGAAAGCAAATCATTTAGACCGTATTGACGTGCTGTGATTATTGCATTTTCAAGATTAATTTTTGCACTTTCAAAATCGGACAATCCGATACAGGCTTTTGCCATTACCATCTGTAATAAGATTGCAAAGAAATGGTTATTTATTTTTGGATTTTGAGCCACCTGTAGTGCTTGAGAGGCAATATCATGAGCTTGTTGAGGACCTTCGGTTATAATTGTTGCATCAGCTATCAAATACCACGTGAGGAGTGCTCCAAGTGCCATTTTCTCTTTTGAAAAATAAGCTATTTGATCATTATAAATATCCATTGCCTGAGTGGTTTGATCATTGTGTCTGAATATTATTCCTAAAAGTGACTTGAGAATATTTTTTGTAAAATTATCACCGTTGTTATTTGCAAAAGTAACTATTTGGAATAAATCCTCTTGCAGACCATTGTATCTTTTTCTGAAAATATTATTCAAAATATTTATGAAATTCCATTTTATTACGCATTCATTGTCAAGGATTTTTGATTGAGAATTTTTATGGATATCTTCAAGCATTTTTTCAGATTCGGGAATATCTCCTTTCATTGTATTTGCAAGAGCTAATGAAAGTCTGATTTTACAAATTAAATTGTCATCTTGTATATGATTGCGTTCGATGATATCAAATAATATTGTTAAAATTTCAAATGCTCGGTTGTTTCCTTGCATTACCAGTGCATTTGCAAGGATAAGATAAGTCTTTACCCAGGTTTCAAAGACAATATCCATAGGTATTGTCGGGTGAGGCTCGTTTTTACTTAAAAATTCATCAAATGCAGGCATGATTTCATTGTCTATCATGTTTATAATTTGACCGCAGTTGCCTATGTTTAGTAAAGCATTTAATTTTGTTGACTTAACAAGTGCTGTTTCAAAATTCTGTTCAGGAAGCATTTTATCCAATACTGCATCTACGCATTCTACCTCTCCGAAATAATTCCCAGTTTTTCTGCAGCAACTTGACATATAGCTTAAAAGCTCTATTTCTCTTGGAGTATCTCCGATACTTTGGGCATTTGAAATGGCATCGGGCAGGTAATCCATTGCTTCTTGAGGGTTGAAGTCTGCAAGAAGTTTACCTAATCTTTCGCATATATTATATCGTGTCTTTAGTGTTTCTGTATCGTCTAATTCATTAATCAAAGCAAGGCATTGCTTTTGGGATATTGCATATAAATTTGTGTCACCTATATATGAAGCCAGTCGAGTGTTTTTTGTCCATATATCAAGTGCCAGTTTAGGGTATTTTAAGTTCTGTGCTATAATTCCCAGTATGGCTGTTGAATTCATTGTGAATCCGGTTAATGAAGAAAATATTTGCTTGTTTATGTCTTCAAATTTATTATCTGTTTTTACTGTTTTGATTATTGTTTCCCATAGATATAAATTTCTAAAGCGGTAATATATGTCGTTAAGAGGTTCTATGTAATATTTTTGTTGTAGATATGCTATTATTTCACTAAATTCTTCATCTCGCAGCTCAAAAATTTGTTTTATTAAATTTAAGTTTATTTTATCTCCGATAATTGCACAACCAATCAGGGTATAATATGCTTTAAGATTATGTTCTTTTAATATTAGTAAGCGTCTGTTTATTAATTCATTATATGTTTGCGGGATTACGAAGTTTTGATTACCTGTGACGGTACTTTCTCGGTATAATTCAAGTGCTTGTTCCAAATATGCCGGATTGCCGTTACTTTGCAAAAAAAGTTTTCGTTTAGTTATGTCCTCTATTTTAAGAAAATTTTCTTCACTTTCTTTTGCGTCTGTAAATATGAACATCTGTTTTGCATCTAGAGGAGCTAAGTATATATCAGTATAAATTCCCTCTGATTTGTCTTCGGGTAGATAGAAAAATCCTTTTACAGGCTTGTGCTCATTGTATAGGACTATCAGTTTTAAATCTCCGAATATGTAATCCTTCTTTATATAATTGTTTAAAAATTCATAGGAAAATCCGTCGATGTTTTCAAAATTGTTTATAACTATCGCAAATTTGCTGTATTGAATTATTTTGTCAAAAATTTTGTTCAATAATTCAAAATGTCTTGTTTTATTTGCCAAAATTGTTTCAAAAGTTCCGTTTTTAGTCGGGTATAAAAAGTTTAATAAATCATTTACTTCTTCGGTATTTAAATATGGAAATTCATTTTGAAAATATTTTGAGGCATCTTTTCTAAATTTATTGTTGTTAATGCAAAAGTTTGGCAGATTAAACAAATTTAAAATTATATCTTGAATTAATCCTGCAGGTGTTAGTTGAGATATTGGGGTACAATTGCCATAGAACCATACGTAATGTTTATCTTTTAATGATTGTATTACATGCGAAATAACAAGTGTTTTGCCTGTACCTTTTGGACCGCTTAAAGATATTATTTTTTTCTTGTCCGATTCAATGCTTTTTATAATTATATTCTTTGCACTCTGTTGTGCTACTAAATTTTGCGTTGAAAATTCAAAAAGATTTGTTTTTTTGTTTTCTTCTTTTTGGGGGAAAGGGTATTTACATTTGCGACAATTTAGTGCATTTGGAAAATTTACACTCTTACATTGCGGACAAATTTTTAAAATCTCTTGTCCGCAATTTTTACATACTAAATCAAAAATTGAATTAATTGTGTTGCAATTTTTACAAACTAATCCTGTTCTTGTTTTACAATATGGACATTTTAATGCATTGTCCGGAATAGTTTTTTTGCAAATAGGACATTTCATATGCTAAATCCTGATTAATTGAATGCTTGTTTTATCTTTTCCATTAATTTGAACAAGCGTTTGGAAACTTCAGATTGAGATAAATCCAAATCTTGGGCTATCTCTTTTTGAGTCATACCATTATCATAACGCAATTTAAAGATTTGTAAATACTTTTTATCAGGATTTTCGTTATTTATTTTTTCTAATGAGTTTATAACGTGTTGCAAAATCTCTTTTTTCAACAACGTATCTTCCGGTGTATCTTTGATATCTACCGGCTCATATATTATTTTTGTATTTGCATATACATTGCTATTTGTAACACTTTCATTTCTTGCTTGATCTATTGAAAGCTCTTTTGTTGGAATATAGCCGTCCTTTGTACGACGCAATCTGCCTGAATCTTTTAATACATTCAATATTGATGTCGTTGCTATCTTTTTAAGATAGGCTTCTAATGTTGCATCAGAAGTTATTGTCTTAACTATGTTCAATGAACGTTTACAGGTTTCATTGAAAAAGTCATCATACAAATCTTCATTATTCGCAAATTTGCGGTCGCTTCTTATTATTCTCTCTATTAAATCTATTTTCTCTTGAGTAAATTCCACTATACAATAATCCTTTACATTAATATCATTATATCATAATTAAAAGTTTATGATAAGCCCCAGCTTATAAGTGTTGGTAGGAATCTCTCCTGGTGCGGGTTTTACCACATTTAAAGTATCTTTAACAGTTCGTAACACTATGTCATTTATTTGATTTGAACCGCTGGATTTTGTAATTTGGGCATCTATTATTGAGCCGTCTTTATTGAGTTTTATTTCTACTCTTACTTGATTTGAATATGCATATTCCGTAGCCAAAAGTAAATCACTTGAAAGGGTTAGTCTTATACTTTTTCCTGCTGTTTGTAAATATCTTTTTACTTTGTCGCTGTATGAAAGATAATCCGGTACTTCCCAAGTCAGGCTTCTTACAGTTACGTACGGAGTAGGTGTACCTGAAGGTTTTTGTTGTGGTTTCTGTACTTGAGTTTTGCCTGGTTTGGCTTCTGTAGTTTTTTGTGCTGCTGGTGTTGTTGGTTTAGAAGTATTATCTTTTTGGACAGGTGCTGCCGGAGCAGGTGTTGCAGTTGATGGTGCTGATGAAGGAGCATTTGTCATCAAATCAGTATTGTCAACTATATTGTCTGCCGGTTCTGCGTCTGCAGATGGAATACTTGCGGTATCATTTTCTATAGGATTTTGGGCTAATGTATCAGAAGCGTTCTTGCTCTTTAAGAAAAATCCTGTGCCTGCTGCTGCAGCTAATACAGCTACTAGGGCAGCTGCTACGATTATGCCTTTTTTACCCTTTTCAGGGGCAGATACTTTTTGTTGGTCAATGTAATGATCATTTTCGTATAATTCATCTTCTGCTTCTTCATTATCCTCGTTTGTATTATTGAAAAGCATTTCCAACTTGGTATCATTATCTTCATTATTTTCATCTTTATCTTGAGGCATATTTTCTTCTATAGGTGCATCTTCACTTTCTAAAAGATCATCTATTTCAGAAATTAAATCGCCTGTGTTTACTTCGTTATTTTCATCAATTTCAGATGTGTTATCATTCAAAAGTTCTTCAGTACTATCGTCATTTGTATTTATAGGAGATATGCTCGCTTCGCTATTTGACAAATCGTTTGCCATATTAGAATTATCATCTGTCAGATTTTCAAGAGCTAACATTTCGTCCAACTCTTTGTCTTCTACTGTAGAAGATGTGGTATTATTTGTTTCATTTAATTCTTCTATTGGGGTTTCTGCCTCTGCTAAATCGTCTATAGAAGATATGTCTTCAAAAGTTATATTATCTTCCGTTGATTCTTCTAGAGATAGTGAGTTTGATAATTCAGACATATCAATATCTTCTAAGTTAATTGATGTTTCGTTTTCTATTTCATCAAATGACTGAGGTATTATATCAGATTCACTTTGTTGATTTTTGTTTGTGACATTATTTGCGTCTACGGTTTCAATAGAATCTAAATCAACAGTTTCTTGGGCTAAAGTATCATTTGATGAATGAGATTCGTCAGATACCGGTTCTATAGAATCCATATCGATTGTTTCTATAGGAGTAGTCTGAATTTCTTTGTTTTCAGTCACTACTTCTTCTATATCGTCAAAATTTAAAATTTCTTGATTTGAATTTTCCTCAATATGTTTATCTTGTGGTACTGTATCTATAGAATCCAAATCAACAGTTTCTGCTTGAGGGGCTGTTATTTCTTTATTCTGATGAGGAACTTCCTCTATATCTTCTAAATTTACTGTTTCTGTATCTAATTCCAAGCTGGAATTGGCAGCAGATGCCATATCGATTGTAGGTAATTCATCAATATCTATTGTCAAATCTTCATTTATATTTTGTTCTGCAAAGTCTGATTCTTTTAAATTTTGAGTTATTGCATCAGACATATCTGCTATATCTAATGTTGGTTCTAAATTTTCTATAATTTCATCTTGTGATAATGATGAGGAGGAGGTAACCTCTGATTCGTCAATAATAGAAGTATCAAGAATCTCAGATGTTGTGTTATCTGTAGGGAGTTCTTCAATAATTGTATTGTTTAAATTTCTTTCAAATGCTGTGAATGTTTTATGAGATTCATCTTCAAGCGGAGTTAAATCTGGAATGTTTCTTTCTAAATCATTAAATCCGTTCATTATTTCTTCATCTTTTGCATTAGCATTTGTTGCTTGAGTAAAAGTCAATTCTTGTAAAGCAGCTTCCGCCCCTGCTTCTGCTTTGTTAATTGAATTTTCCATAAATTGTGATGGCTTAATTATTTCAGAAGAATGTTCTGCTTTATAAGATAAAAGCTCAAAGTTTTCAAATTCAATAAACCTGTCACGTAGCTCTGCTGATTTTACAAGATTTTTTAATAATTGTTTTTTGTCTTTTTCGCTTATATCGTGGTCAATTAATGATAAGATCATAAAGTCTGCATTGTCGGTTTCAGCTTCTGAAAGTTTTTGAGCTGTATTACTTTGACAATTGTTAATGTATTCTTTTAAATTTTCAGGGGCAGAGAGTTTTTCTTTTTCTATAAAGTAATACTCTTCATTTTGATTGTTTTTATTGATTAATTTAGGCTCAAAAAACCCTAAAAATTTCATGTATTTTTTGTCGTTGGACATTAAAAGTACAAGATAAATATCAGGTAAAATATCATATTCAAAATGGCTTTTTGGAACAAATATATAATTTTCATTAAATACTACTCTTACATCGATATGAATGTTATTAAGCATAATATCCGAAATATCCAACTCTTCCAAAATTTTATGTATATTGTGAATGTTGTATATATTGGATACATTAACGTTTTCACTTGCTAAAAATTTCTTAACCAGTTTTGCACCCAATGTATTATAATATGCTCTGTTTCTTATATCTTCTTTAGTGAATTTATTTGCACTAATTCCTGCATCTAATTGGTCATTTTCATCAATGTAAATTAAAGTATCTTGTCCAGCCATCTTATTTTCCTCCTACAATATATAAGATGACATGGGGATTGAAAATATTCCAATGTTTTTGTAAACTTTTGTAACAAATATTGTAAAATAAATCTTTTTGAGTCAAAATTAAATTTGTTCAGGTTTTTATTTTAGTGTTTAAAAGTGTGTAATATATTAAGGAGGTTTTCTCATGATAAGTCCAGTTTCAAGTGTAAGTTTCGGCAATAACAAAGATTTAAAAGCAATAATAAATGAGCCGGGAAAATATTCAAGTGCAACAGTTGCTCAGGCTCAGCCACAAGCACCAGCAGCACCAGCAGCAGATACTATGGAATATTCAGAAAATGCTGATATTGATGCAGGTGAAAAAAAACATACAGGTGCAATTATTGGCGGAATCGTCGCAGGTCTGTTCCTAATTTGGGCAGGATTAGGTTTGGCAGTCGGTAAAGGCAAACTTGATAAATGGGCTGATCTTGCTGATGATGGCTTAGTAAATAAAGGTAAAAAATTATTATACAAAATCGGTGAATCTGCTAAAAAGGCTTATGACGGAACAATTGGCAAGTTATTCAAAAAAGACCCTGCTAAAACTACAGGTGAAGGAAATGCTCAGCCCTCTGCTCCACAGGCTCAAACAAATTCATAAACTGACTTATCTAAAATATATGAAAATCCGCTTTGTAATACAAGCGGATTTTTTAATCTAAAAATTCTGATAAAATTACATTGCTGAGTAAAATTCCTTCAATAGAAAGAGAAAATCCTGAATTTGTTTTTTTGATATGACCGCTTTTTTGATATTTTGATAAAATTTTTGAATATTTTTTCTCAAAGTCTATATTAAATTTTTCATTTATTTTAGAAATATTTAATCCGTCAATTTTTCGAAATCCCAAGAAAATTTCTTCCTCCAGTTGCTCTTGAAAAGAGAGCGTGTGTGAAGAAAATTTTTTAATAGGGGTTTTAACGTAATCTTTTATAGCAGATTGATTTGCGTAACGAGTTTTTTGAGTATATCCATGTGCTGCAACTCCAAATCCGTAATAGTTTTCGTTATTCCAATAGTTAAGGTTATGTTTTGAATAAAATCCTTTTTTAGCAAAGTTGCTGATTTCATAATGCTCAAAATCTGATAAAGCTCTGATAGCTCCAAGATACATATCAGCTTGCATGTCTTCATCAGCAATATTTTCTGGAGGATTTTTATAGAAATATGAGCCTTTTTCTATTTTCAGACCATATAAAGAAATATGTTGTATGGCTAAATTTTTAGCCAATTCTAAGTCCTGTAAAAAGTTTTCGATATTTTGCTCGGGGAGTCCATAGATAAAATCAAGACTAATATTATTAAACCCCAAATCTTGAGCTGTTTTTACGACAAATTCAACATCTGTGGCTGAGTGTCTGCGACCTATAAGTTTTAAAATCTTTTCATCAAAAGTTTGTGAGCCTATGCTTAGACGATTTATTCCTGTTTTTTTTAATTCAGAAATATATTTTTTATCAATATTTTCTGGATTTAATTCTATAGTAATTTCAGTATTGTCGGAAATGTTAAATTGAGATAAAATTTTGCTTATTTGTATACTGCTGAGAATTGAGGGGGTACCCCCGCCAAGATATAGGGTATTTAGAAATTCACCCTTATAGTAATACTTAATTTCTTCAGTGAGTGCTTTTAAGTAATCATCGATTAATTCAGGCATTGCATAAGATACAAAAGAGCAGTAAAAGCACTTTTGTCTGCAAAAAGGTATGTGAATATATGCACTTTCTACCATAGACTGATTATATCACAGGCGAATTAAAAAATATTTGCATAAGTTGTAAAGTAATCAGATATTACATTCAATAGCATAGGCAAAATCCACACCATAATAGCAGCTCCAAATACAGGCTTGAATAGAAAACTTAATTGAAAAACGTTTACCTGAGGAGCTGTTTTTGAAATTACACCTAAAATAATATCTTGACCTAATGTCGCAAGTAAAACGGGTGAAGCAATTTGCAATCCCATAAACAGGACATTTGAGCTCATTTTTATTAAATAATCCATATTGACAAGCTCTTTTAAAGGAACAGATGTCGCAAAAAGCGGAAAGATTTCAAAACTTCTTAAAAGTGCCCTTATAAGCCAGTATACACCGCCAATGTGCATAAAAATCAATACACCTAAAAGTGACATAATCCTTGTTAAAATTGATACCTGACTTGATGTCGTAGGGTCAAGCACCATAGCAGAAGACAGACCCATTTGCATGTTTATCATATCAGCTCCCGCTTCTACCGCTAAAAGTATAAGTTGTGCTAAATAACCTATCATAGCACCTACTGCAAAATTCAAAAGAATTGACAATGCAAAAGAATCCTGTGTTCCTACAAGGGTTTCGACTTTTAAAAAAGGTGTCATAATTATTGTGAAAAGTAATGCCAAACAAATTTTAATCATACCAGGTATTTCTTTTTTATTAAATACAGGTGCGAATCTGAAAAATCCCATAAGTCTTGCAAAAACATAAATTCCTGAAGCTAAAGCAGCGTTCAGTTGTGGAAATATTTTCATTAATTCAACATATATTGTATCCATTTATGAAATTATCTCCCCAAAATTGTCGTGGTTTCAGTAAAATCAGGCTGAGGATTAGGCATTCTGTTTGATCTGGAGTCTTTCAAGCGTTCTTCGTTGTTAATGAACGGTATTTGTCCGGGGTGTCGCATTATATAGTCGATATCTCCGGTGTGATTAAATCTGTTTTTAAATTCACCCTGAAAAGGGATTGTATATTTGTAATAGTCACCTGATAATACATAGCTGTCGTTTTTGCTTACACCGTTAAATGCGAGTGCCATACCTTCATAAAAAAGATTTGTAAGCATTCTGATAAATCCGAATCCTCCGATTATAATTACTAAAAATACCCCTAGAATTTTTGGAGCAGCAGCAATAGTTTGTTCTTGTACCTGAGTGACAGCTTGTAAAATACCGACTACAAGACCTATTCCTGCAGCTACAAGTACGCAAGGCATCGATATCGTAAGCATTACGATAAATCCTTTTGATAAATATTCTGCTAAAATTTCCATCATAATCAGTTTTTTCCCTTTTTAAAATTATCAGTTATAACTTGTGACAAGTCCTTGGACAATTAATGCCCAACCGTCCACAGCTATAAAAATAAGCAGTTTAAACGGTAGTGAAATAATCGTTGGCGACAGCATAAACATACCAAGTGCCAGTAAGATATTTGCAACTACCAAATCCAGTACTATAAACGGAACAAATATTATAAATCCGATTTCAAAAGCTGTTTTTAATTCACTTATAATAAATGCAGGTGCTACTTGCCAGATGGTAATTTCCTCAGGTGTTTTAGGCGGAGTTTTTTGAGATAGTTCTACAAAAAATGCTAAATCAGATTCCCGAGTCTGTTTCATCATAAATTCTTTTAACGGTTTTGAGCCCTCATTTATTGCTTCTATAATATTTTGATTTTGCTTATACGGAACGCTGCCCATTTCGTACATTCTTTGAAAAGTAGGTCCCATAGTAAAAAATGTTAAAATCATTGATAGCCCTATTATTACAATTGAGGGTGGAACTTGTTGAGTACCCATAGCGGTTTTTAACATTGAAAACACTATTACAAATCTCAAAAAACTTGTCATACAGCAAAATACGAACGGCAGGAGTGAGAATACCGTCATAACTATAAGCATTTGTATTATGGGATTTAAGTCTTTTATTGCGTCCATGAACTATTCCTTTACTTTTGCAATCATGCTTTGAATAACGTTACCGCTTTTGGTGGATTTATTGCGTTTTGGAAAGTCGACAATTTGAGGTAAGTCATCAATTCCTTTGAAAGTATCGTCAGTCTGAAGATTTTCAGAGGTGACAACTGGAGTTTTTTCAGGCGGTGCTGCATAATTTGAAATTCTTTGCGGTTGTAACTGAGCTTGTTGCAATTGTGTTTCAAAATCGTTTGAATTATTTATTTCAAGTTTTGAAATTAGGGACGTTTTTTCAGCATCACCTGCTATCAGGAATTTTTCGTTCCCTGCTTTTACTACGTAAAGAGTTTTTCTGGGGCCGATTGATAGAGTATCTTCAACTTTTAAAAATTTGGAATTTTTGGAGTAAATACCGCCATCGGCAAATTTTTTGTATATAAACAGTGCGAAAAATATTAATCCGCACATTGCCATAGTGTATACAGTAAAATTTAAAATATAGCTTCCCATTATTTATCCCTTTATATTTTAATCAGTAAAATTAGATATCTTCATCTTCCAGTTCAAAATCGCTGTAGTCAAATTCTTCTTCTTCGTTTACCTGAGGCTCTTGGACTGGCAGCGGTTCATTAGAATTTGCTGGTGCAGCAACGGGTTGTGAATTTGGAATTTCTTCTTGTATTGGACTTACTGATTCAGGCATTGTCTGCATTTCTTCAACGGCTTTTTGACCGCCTTGTACTATGTCTGAAATTTTAACTCCGTATCTGTCATTGATTATTACGAGCTCTCCATGACCTATTATTTTATTTTCGACACGTAGTGTAATTTTGTTGTCATATAATGCTGCTATGTCAACAACAAGTCCGTCCTCAATCCTTTTAAGGTTGCCGAGAGTAATTTTTACGGGATCAAATTCCGCGTACATATCTACCTCGATACTGTCCCATAAATTATTATTTCGGTTATTTTCGCTCATTTTATCTCCTCCGTCCCAATCCAGCGGGTATTCAAGTCCCATGTTAGGGTTAATTTTAAATTTTTTTTCGTAGTCATTCAAGATAAATGTTAATGTATCAAGTCGGCTGTTTTCCAGCAAGATTATATCTTCAGGTTCTAGACCTTTCATTTCTTTAACTGTCATTCTTGTATTGCCGATTTGGACTTTTGCTTGTATCGGACATTCATAAAAATCAGAGAACTCAAATTTATCTTCTTTTACTACAACTTTGTTTGCTTCCAGTCTGACTGAGGGCAGTGATATTATAAATTTTCCGACTTCTCCGTCTTCTTTATTTTTAACGATAAATGTCAAATGTATCATATCAAAGTTTGTGCGTTTGATATTTACAACAGGTGTAGGGGTTAGAAATTTTGACATTATTCTGAACATATAATCGTTAAATGCTGTCAATACCTCACCTTCTAAGTCAGTTATACGTTTTATATTAAAAGTTCTGTTGGATCTCCCGAGTGCCTTTTCCAAAAGCATTGCAACTGTTTTGTCCGAAATTCTGAAAAACATATCATATAATTTGTCAATTTTTATTTTCGTTACAAAATAGGATTCTTTATTCATAAGTAAATTTATATTTTTACTTACTGCGACCAGTTCAAATTGAAATCCGGGCAGGAAAAAGCCATCGCTTGATTTTTGTGCAGCGATAGGAAATACTTTTTTGAACCAGTCATATTCCTCGTATAAATTGTCACTGACAGGTATTTTGGTATGTTCAAGTGCCTGTAATATGTTTTCCATTATTTTGGCTATCCCTTTTTATACGTATAATTTCCCTCTAATACAGTATAATATTTTTTTTCACTACATTTCAACTTTGTAATGTATTTTAATGAAATTTGCGAAAATGACAACAATAAAATCTTAGAATATTAAAAAAAATCTGATATCGAGTTGAATTTTAAACTATCACACTGTACATGATTTGTCTGGGGAAGTTTTCAGATAAAGTAGGTGAGCTAGACTTTAAAGAGGAAATCTGCTGAACAAAAAAAATAAGTGTTGTTTTTAAAAAGCTAGACAGCGAGCTA
>CASGAK010000118.1 GCA_949299435.1 uncultured bacterium | reverse complement strand
GTATTTTCAGGGCTTGTAGAAAACTTCAATTCAGAGCTGAATGCCCCCGATAACCTTTTAAAAGATGTGATGAGCGGGAATAACAACATTGATATCCATGATGTAATGACGGCAATGGCAAAATCAGAAATAAGTGTCAATGTCGCGACTCAGATTACGGGAAAAGTTATACAGGCATACGACAAAGTAATGCAAATTCAAGTTTAGAATTAGGTCTTTTAAGGCTTAAATGCTTAAATAGTAAAAATAAATGAAATAGTAAAAACAGACCGGGGAAAATATGGACTTTCAAAAAATACTTGAGAATAAACCTCTATTATATGGGATTATAGGCGGATTGGTAATACTGTTAGCTATATTTACGACTATAGGTGTGGTTGTAAATAAAAATAAAAGTTCCAATGGAGCCGCTCGAGTGGTAAGCGAAAAACCGATAAAGGAACGTCTGAATCTTCTTCAAACGGAAAATTTAGGCAAAGCTATCGAAATACAAGCTCTATTGGCTCGTGAAGGCATAGTTGCAAGCCGAGAAGAAAATGGTACTAAATCTATTATATTTTTGAAAGAATACACTCCAACCCAAAGAGATCAAGCCCTTTTAGCAATTGTAAAAAGCGGATTAATGGATCAAAATGTCGGTTTGGAAATTTTTGATAAAGGTGATTTTACCTCAACTAAAGAGGATAAAAAAATACGTTTAGCAAGAGCAATCAATGGTGAATTATCAAGATTAATCAGGAAAATTCCACCGATAGAAAACGCTTCTGTATTTATATCAATACCAGAACAGTCATTGTTTACAACAATGCAAAAACCTGTCACCGCAACAGTTCAGGTGACAATTCCGGTAGGTGACAAATTAGATCCCCTAAAGGTTAAGGCAATAACAAATTTGCTTCTAGGCAGTGTAAGTGGCTTGACCACAGATAATATTTCAATAACCGATACTAATGGTAATGTATATTCAAGTATGATGGACGCAGATGATGAGATGCTTGAAAAGTTGCAAGAAAACGATAAATACATGCAGCAAAAAGTTACAAGACAATTGGATAGATTAATCGGAGCAGGTAACTACACAGCGACAGTAAGTACATTTTTGCGTCAAGCACCAATGGAAAGAACTCGTATTGAATATGATCCGAATCAAAAGGCCTCAGTATCAGAGCAATCCTTTACCGAGGGGTTGGGGGATCAGACAAGAGATACGAATAAAAATCCTAATGCGGTGAGTGTATATATTCCAAACGGACTTGCAGCAGGCGGTCAGGATTCAAGCCAAGATCGCAGCTATACTCGCTCAGCTACCGAAACACAATATGGAGTAACAAAAACTCAAACTAATGAATACATCAAACCCGGAGTAATAGAAGAAATTTCAATAGCTGTTACGATGGAAAAAAGTGCTATGCCTGCAGAAACTACAGTTGAAGAATTAAAAGAATTGATAGCTCGTGCAGCTAGTCCGAAAGCAGTTCCTGAAAATGTTACTATAGCTTTCGCCGATGCTTCAGATTTGAATTTAGCAGGTGATAGAGCTGCAAATATTCCAAAACCTGATGAAAGTGGTAACCCTTGGTGGCTAACACTTGCGTTATGTGCAATCGGACTGTTTGGTGTTTCAAAAGCAGTTCAAAGTAAGTTGAGAAAAGCTCAGGAAGAACACGAACGTGAAGTGCAAATGCTAAAACAAAAAGAAATGGAACAAGACAGACTGCTTCAAGAAATGAATTCTAGAGCTGCACAATTAACGGAACGACAATCAGAATTGGCACAAGGACTTTTGGAAGCACAGCAGCGTGAATATCTGGCACTGCACACTACAGATGATTTGGTAAATACTTTGACCAATATGTCTGCTAATCTTTCAGAATCTAATGAGGAAGATGCTGCAGATAAAATTAAGAGCTGGATTGAAGAAACATAATTCCAATATAAAAAAAGAGAAGATAATAAAAAACTAAGTAAAAGAAAAAGGTAATACTTATATGGCAATAAAAGGTTTTGATTATGACGCGTTTGCAAAAAATTTAACAGCACAAGCTCAAGAGATAGTTCCTCAGGATTTCAACCAAAATCAGAAGCAATATGTTGTAAATACATTGATGAATTTTTCTCGTTTAGCAGGTGAAGCTCTGTATAATGATACAGAAAATAATTTTACAGCAGAGCAGGCGATGTTGCTGACGCAAATTATTGCTGAATGGTCATATCACAAATCTGTAGATTTAATCCGCTCAGGTATCCCGCAACAATTTTGGGATCCGATTATGCAGGCAATAGCAGCTACAATTTTTGAAGTTGCAAGACCGGCTATGAAACATAATATGCCCAATGATCAGTTCCTTGAATTGATTGAACAGCATGTAAAAAAGAAGTATAACCAACTTATAGAGGAATTAAAATCAAAAAATTTAATAAGTGAAGCCTTAATGGATAAAGCTAAAAAGCAATCCAACATAGACAGTATGATGCAGCAAATGCAGGAAAATCAAGAGGTTACACCCCAACAGGCAGCTTCAGTTCCCCAACAAGCTCCACAACCTGCTAAGACAGCTCCTGTGAACGCACCTGCATCAGTAAATTCAAATGTTGCACCCGCTCAAATTGATATGTCAAAACCGCTTGAAAAGTATAAACCGCCAAAACTTTTGAAATTGGTTGCTGTGGCACTTTTATTAAAACGTGTAACTGATGACCGTGTGCAATCTATTCTGAATCATTTTGAGCAAGATGATGCCGGAACTGTTTTAAGATATATGTATGTGGATAACTTGGAAGAAAAAGTTGATCCTACAGTTACAATGAGAGTGCTTGAAGATATAGGTCGTAATTTACCATCTGCAACAGAAGTTAACACAAATTTACTGGTTGATAAAATTAAAGCAACGGCATCAATGATTGACAGACAGAAGCTGGAAGCTATGGTACAAGTGGAAAGACCGAATGTTAAACGTTTAGTTTTTAATGCATTGGAAGGTGAATTTTATAAAATGCCCCCTCGAGTTGCTGCGGTTATTGCCTCACACTTAGAACATAGTGTATAATATAATTAAATCATGATTATAAAACGTAAAACTGGCAAAAAATCCGAAATTCCAAGGGAGGAAATAGTAGATTTTCAACAAGGGGCTGATGATATAATTGAAGAGGCGCCTGAAGTTGTTGAAGAAGTCTTTGATGCAGAAGATTTTGATATGAATCCGCCAGTAAACTCAGAGCCTGTTATTGAGCAAATTGTGGAAATTGAAAAAACTCCAGAACCTGAAGAAGTTGATTTATTTAATTTAGAAAATGTGGATTTCCAACAGCGTCAAGAAAGGCGTCGAGGTGACAGACGCAGGGGATATCGCCGAGGTGATGACAGAAACCTTATTTCACGGGCCAGAGAAGAAGCTGACAGTATAAAAGAAGCCGCAAGTAAAGAAGGATACCAAGAAGGACTTAGCAGAGCTGCTGGAGATATTATTGAAATAAAAGATCGTATAAAAGAGTTTTTGAAAGCTCCGCAAGAGGTGTTTGAATATATAGCTCCTGATATACTGGAAATAAGTCTTGAAATTGCACAAAAAATAATTAAAAATGAAGTAACGCAAAATCCTCAAATCTTAATTGATAAAATTACGGAAATTTTAAAAACATTATCTAAAGAGGAACCAAAAGTTACGATTAGGGTAAACCCAAACCAGGTAAGTATTGCAAAACAGCATATACCAGAAATACTTGATAATGCGGGAATTGAAACTAAAGTAGTTATATTGACCGATGAATCCGTAACAGAGGGTGGTTGTATAGTAAGTACAAATAACGGTGTAATTGATGCTACGATAGAAAGTCAAATAGCTGTAATTAAGGAGGTATTGAAAGAAATATAATGGCACAAGCTCAAGGGTCAGCAGGAGGTACAAATTTAAGTGAAGTCGCAATGGCGATATTCGTTTTGCTGTTGATTGTCCTTTTGCTGGTAGAATTGCCTAATTGGGTTGTAAACGTTTCAATTTGTTTGAATATAACTCTTGGTGTTGTGCTTTTGATGATATCGTTGTATGTTCGTAAAACTCTAGAACTGGCATCTTTCCCGTCAATTATTCTTATCGGTACAATGTTTAGACTTGTACTTTCAATTGCTTCTACAAGACTTATTTTAGCTAAAGGTGAGGCAGGGGAAGTAATTCATGCATTCGGAACATTTGTTACCGGCGGTAATATGGTTGTCGGTGGTGTTATATTCCTTATTATTACAGTTGTTCAATTTATGGTAATTACAAAGGGTGCAGAACGTATCGCTGAGGTTGCTGCAAGATTTGCATTAGATGCTATGCCTGGTAAACAAATGACTATTGACGCTGATTTTAATGCAGGACTTATTTCTCCTGAGGAAGCAACGCAAAAGCGTGAAGATTTACAAAGAGAATCAAACCTGTTCGGTTCTATGGACGGTGCGATGAAGTTTGTAAAAGGGGATACAATTGCAGGTATTATCATTGTTTTAATCAATATTATCGGTGGATTATGTGTAGGCTGTTTAATGAATCAAATGCCTATTGCTGATGCTGTTCATATTTATACAGTATTAACTATAGGTGACGGTCTTGCATCTCAGTTACCATCACTTTTGATGTCAATTGCTGCAGGTATATTTATGACACGTGCTTCTGCTGCAAATTCTTTAGGTACTGATTTTACTTCTCAAATAAAAAGTAAGCCTAATGCTTTATTTTTAGCTTCAGGATTCCTCCTTTTGCTTGCTTTTACTGGACATACTTGGTTTTGGCAGGGTACGGGATTACCGTTTTTGCCATTTTTCTTATTTGCGATAGGGCTTGGAATTACAGGATTTTCAACTCTTATTAATGCTGATGTACAATCTCAGTTAGGACAATTGGAAAGTGTACGTCAAAATATGCAAGATTTGGTTAATCCAAACCGTATGTATGAGCGTTTGGGGGTTGATATTTTAAGTTTGCAAGTCGGA
This sequence comes from uncultured bacterium, assembly GCA_949299435.1. GTDB lineage: Bacteria > Cyanobacteriota > Vampirovibrionia > Gastranaerophilales > Gastranaerophilaceae > Scatenecus. Next base: position 983 of record CASGAK010000118.1, on the reverse strand, counting down.
TCAAATTTGCTTGTTATAGCTGACCCTGATCAGGAAGGACAATTGTTGGCAAAAATTGCAGCGTTGCGTCAACGGGTGACTGATGAGTTAGGTTATATCTTGCCTAATATCAGAATTATGGACTCATCAGCTTTGGACGCTAATGAATATATGCTTCAAATCCGCGGAAATACAGTTGATACAGGTTATGTATATCCGGGCAGACTTATGGTAATTGCGGATCAGTGGGACGCTGTCAAAAAAGAAGTTCCTCAAGATGCTATTATCGGTATAGATCCGACTTATCAAACTCAGGCTTATTGGATTACTCCAGATGATGCAAAAACTGCTCGTTCTGTTACAGCTTTTGATTCTACTGATGTTATTGTAACTCACTTACAAGAGTGTGTAAGAAAACATGTTGATGAAGTTATGATGAAAACTGACGTACTCAAACTTATGGAACTTGTCAGATCGCAGGATCCGACTTTGGTTAATGATTTGGTACCGACTATTATTTCTACTAGTGATTTGCGTAAAATTTTTGTTAACTTAATCAGAGAAAAAGTTTCTATAAAAGATATTATGTTTATTTTTGAAAGATTGTGTGATTATGCAAGATTTTCAAAAGAACCTGATATTCTTTCTGAGCGTTTAAGAGCTGCTTTAGGACGTCAAATTTGTTTGGCAAATGTTGAAGATGATAAGGTTTTATATGCATTAACGTTATCTCCGGAGTGGGAAAAGACTCTAGATGACAGTTGTCAAAGAACAGAGCTTGGTACTATGTTCCTTTTAAACCCTATGCAGGTGCAGGAGTTAATTGAAACAACAGCTTCCACATTAATGCGTGCTAATCAGGCTTGCGGAAGAAATCCTGTAATTCTCTGCTCTCCTAGAATAAGATTACCTCTGTATCAGCTTTTAGAAAGACATATCCCGACTATTGTCGTAATTTCTTATTCGGAATTGATTACTGATATAAAAGTTGAGGCTGTTGATAC
>CASGAK010000117.1 GCA_949299435.1 uncultured bacterium | reverse complement strand
TAGGAGTTTATATGTTTTTGGGGTTAATGAATCTATTTATATTTAGTGTTTCGACTACACTTAAATCTTATGTCCTTATTATTGCATGTAAGATTTTAAATGTCAACTAAATTATTTCATTAATTTTAGACAAAAACCGAAAATGCACAAATAGTGTAGAATTTACACTTTACAAAACTTAACAATGCGTTATTTTTTCTAAAAAACGGGCATGTGCTAATTGTTAACAAATATAAACTACATACCCCACTAAAAGGCAATTATTTAATAAGTATATACTTTATATATATAAGAGTATAAAAAAGGACAAAGGATATGGCAAGCGGTTTCAATGACGGCGGAATAAAATCTATAAACAGGATTAATCCTGGTGAGGTAGATGCTCACATAGGCCTTCAGCGTGCAGGGAATAATACTAATTTTTATGACACCTCCCAAGTTTCAGGTACTTCCGAGGCTACAAAATATTATCAACAAAATTGGGACCCGAGCAGTTTTAGTTATTTGTCAAAAACAAATCCTGCTTCAGTAGGATTAAACCCGTTCAGAAATAATTTTTCAGAAATGATTTTGGCTTATAAAGATGATGGTACAACCCATGTTGGTCATACTATCGGTATAGCCTAAATATTTATAATTTGTAAGTTTCAAATCCGACAATTCAAATTGTCGGATTTTTGTTATGTTTTGTAAACTTTTTATAAAAAATAGCCACTTGTCTAGCAAATAATTTATTTTGGAGTTTAAGTATAAATGGGTATTAATGGTAATAAAAGGTAAAATTATATAATGAGAATAAATCCTGTTTCAATGCTATGGTCAGCACAAAATAATAATAAAGTAAAAAAAGAAAACAATTATATTCAAAATCCGATAGTTAAAAATAATTATTCTGATAGTTTTGTGAAATCAACAAGCCCGCTAAATAAATCAGGAGCAATAGTATTTACGGGTTATGATGTTAATATTATAGACGGTGGAAGTCATGCTATAGATATGGAGCATCTTGCAAAAGCATTAGGAGATGACTTTGATGTACATTTATATCAGGCAGAAACAGCAAAATCGGCAGAAAATTATAAACCATTACGAAATATAGAATACCAATTAAAACTCATAAATGATTACAAATTGACAGATGAAAAATCATATATAGCAATTCCTGTATCAATGACAGTTCCTATTCAAAATTTAGCAGAACAATATAAAAGAGTGACTGGGGATTATATCCATTTAAAACCAAACACCCTTAAAACCCAAAAAGATAGAGTGCTAAATTTTTTGAAAATGTTGTATGAGAATCCAAAGAAATATCAAAAATATATAGAATATATGGATCCGCAAAATCAGGGATTAGAGTATGTATATGGAATAATTCAAGAGATAAACAAGCTCAAATGTAAAAAAGTATATGTACCGGTAGCACCACCATATAAAGAAACTCTAAATTGGCTTGCAAATGAGTGGGGAAATAAGCCGGAATTAACAAACTATCTTGCAACAGGCTATGATAAAGATGGCAAAGTCCGAGATATGGTTAATTTTATAAAAGAAAAAGAATGGTATGATTTCAATTTATTAGCACTATCAAATGCAAAAGTTGTAAATATGAAGGAATTAAATGGCTCAGATCATTTATATTCAGGTTACGATTTGACAATAAATGATGGAGCAAGAGGTTTTTATAACCTCACTCCGGTAAGAGAAAACGGGAAATTGGTCGGATATAGCTATGTCAATCCAAATGTAAATGAATATCCATTGAATGAATTTCCACATAGTGAAAAAGTTGCGGATATAGTAAAATATGTTGGTCTAAGTACAGATGAAGTAGTAGCAAATGATGAGCAGACAGCGAGATTTAAACAAGCCCTTAAAGAAGGAAGAGTTACAAGTGATTTTGATAATAAACTCTATCCGGTATGGAAATTATTTAATGAAAACGAACTTAGAGATCAAAAAATATATGAAAAAGGTGATTTTGTAGATTATAAATTGCAAAATTATTTCAGAAGAAATGGTGATTATAAAATAATATATCCCAAAGGAGATTCCGAAAAATCCGGTAAGCCAAGTGTAATGGGCATGTGGGACGGAAGAGCGTCTGTAATAAGTGCTTTGGATCGTGATGTTTCAAATCACCGTTTTAGAGCCGCAATGCTAAGAGATAATATTCATTTAGATGATATAATAGCAGGCAGATATAGAAGTGCCCAGGAAGCAAAGAATTTTAATGATTATAGAGCTGTTGAATATAATTTAAACCAAATCCAGGAGCATATGGAACTGGAAGAGTTGGATAGAAAAAGTGAAATTTATATGGAAATAACAGAATGCTTAGCAGATGCAAAATTTCATAATGGAAATTATCTTGGCTCAAAGGCCCTTTATAACAGATATTTAAATGATTTAAGCAAAAATTATTTTGAAATGCGAGAAAAAGACAGAGAAAAAGCAGAAAAAATAAGAAAAGAAATAACAAGTGTATATTCAATATTAGCAGAAATAGCAGACAAACAAGGGGAAGAATATTCCGCAAGAGTTTGTCGTAGAGCTGCAAGAGAATTGCAAAAAAATACTGCGATAGGTATGAAAGTTATAAAACGTAGAGCAAATGATGATATAAATGTAGGAGATTTGTTTGTATGAGGCTGAACGGTATAAATGGCGGAATTTCATTTAAAGGATCAATTATAGATTCCCATATGCATTACGGACATTGGTATAAATATGGTGCTCCCGGTCAGTTGGTGTTTTTTGATAACAACTATTTGGATTCATTTGTTAAAAACCCTTTGAATGTAACAGTTCAAGGTACTTCACAGCAGGATAGTGTGGAAAAAGTTTTAATATCAAATTTAGATTGTTTTGTAAATAATGGAATGGTAGACGAAACTGCAGGGAATAAAGCAATGTTGGAATTTTGTGAAAAAAATCCTAAATACTTTCCTCTCGCAGCTTGTCAGCCTTCAAAAAGTGATGGGAATGCAGTAGCTATAAACAGACTTATTAAAGATAATCCAGGAAAATTTGTCGGCTTGAAGTTACACCCGAGAAATTTCAATTTACCAGCCGATAATTTTGCAAACAGAGCCTATTTAAGATTGGCAGAACGCTATAAATTACCGGTTCTTATCCATTCGGATATAGACTTAAATAAACCTATAGAACAAGTAGATAAAACATCATCGCCTGAATTAATTCATAAATTAGCAAGAAAATTCCCAGATGTTCCTGTGATTATGGCTCATATGGGTGCAGGTGATGCGAAATCACATCAAAACGCTATTGATATATTGCTAAAATCAATAGATGAAAATGATTCCAAATTATATGTAGATATATCTTGGGTCGATTGGGGTAAAGATGGATTGAGTGCAGAAGAAAAACCATCTTTGGTAAAATTGATTCAAGAATTGAAAAAGAGGAATGCGACAGATCGTATATTATTCGGAACAGATGCACCTTTGGGCTGCTATGGAGAAAATCTGCAAGGTGGACTATCAGCAAAAGAAGCCTATGAAAAAGTAATAGGTGATGTAAAAACTGTTATTAAGAAAAATTTTGCAGCTGATGCAGATGAATTGATTGATAGAATTTTTTATAAAAATGCAGATGAATTGTTCTTTAAAAAGGATTGGTCTGTGCCTAAAAATATTTTTAAAAATGAAACCTCAGTAGGTAAAGCTGTTGGAATGACAATAGGCGGATTAGCATTGCTATCAGGGGTAAGCTACCTGATTAAAAAAATTAGAAATTCAAACAATAAAGAAAATCAATTCAGAAAATAAAACAAAATTGTTTGAAAAAATTCTACGCTAAGTAATCTAAGTAGACTTAAAAAGTGGCGTATCAGGGTAAATATCCACTGAAAAATATGTAAAAATAATTAAAATAAAAAAAGCTCCTGAGTATTACTCAGGAGCTTTTTTAAATAACTTATACACTGACTTTAGATTTTGACTTAGCAATACATTCAATCAAAGTCTTAGCGACGGTTTGTTGTTCCTCTTTAGTTAATTCAGGGAACATCGGAAGTGAAATAACCATTTCGGTATCTTTTTCCGTATAAGGCAAAGAACCTTTACCTACGCCAAGATATTCGTGAACTTTTTGTAAATGCAAAGGAATCGGGTAATATAACATGGCACCGATACCGTTTTCTTGCAGCATTTTATGAACTTCATCACGGTTAGGAATTTTAACGGTGTATTGATGATATACACAGTAAGTATCTTTTAATTCTTTAGGAGTTTGAATATCTGCACAATCTTTGAATAATTCATTGTAGTAGTATGCGTGTTCGCGTCTTTTTTCATTCCATTCTTTGATGTGAGGAAGTTTAACTCTTAAAATAGCAGCCTGAACTTCATCAAGACGGCTGTTTACTCCTATTTCGTCATGGTGATATCTGATAGCTCCACCATGGTTTCTAAGAGCGATAACTCTATCACGGAGTTTTTCATCACTTGTCATAATAAGTCCGCCATCACCCATACCGCCTAAGTTTTTAGTAGGATAGAAACTTAAACAGCCAAAATCACCAAAAGTTCCGACCATTTTGCCTTTGTATAATGCACCGATAGCTTGACAACAATCTTCAATAACATGTAAATTGTGTCTTTTTGCAACGTTCATAATTATATCCATATCACAAGGCTGACCATATAAGTGAACAGGAATTATAGCTTTTGTCTTAGGTGTAATTGCAGCTTCTATTTTAGATGCGTCAATGTTAAATGTATCAGGATCAATATCCACAAATACAGGTTTTGCACCAACAATGCCAATAGCTTCAGTTGTAGCAACAAATGTGAAAGCAACTGTAATTACTTCATCACCCGCACCGATATCCAAAGCTCTAAGAGCCAAATGTAATGCGTCAGTTCCGGAGTTTAATCCAACTGTATATTTGCAGCCGATAAAATCAGCCATCTCTTGCTCAAAAGCCTTAGCGTTAGGTCCTAAAATATAAGAGCCTGAACGTAGAACTTCACATACCGCTTTTTCTACTTCTGCACCGATTTGTGCATATTGACGTTTTGAATCTAAAATAGGTATCATACTTATCTCCTTCTTAATCTACCCATAATACAAGTTTACCACAAGTTATGCGTGCCTTTACATAAACTTAATAAACTATCTGTCTTTAAAATATCGGAGGGGTATCCTTGGTAGTATTTTGTGACGAAACTTAATATAATTTAATAAATTTAGCAATAATTTATTAGATATATTTTTTATATATTTAATACAACTTGGTTAAATTTATGAGAATAGAATTTTTTAAAAATACTGATGTCTACCAAAACTCATCAGTGCAAAACAGTAATATTGAATCGTTTTCCTTATCTTCGATATGGAAAGTAAAGGGTAATGAAAAAGTTGGTCAGACCGAAAAAGCTGATAAGGAGTTATCAGCAAAAGATGCTGAAAAATCAGAAAAACTTAAAAATATATTTCAAAAAGGAAACAAGATATTAAGTGATAAAACTTTAAAGAAAAACTGCGAGAAGTTACAACATGCAAATTTTCCTGTTTTTTTATCATTAGGTCTTGTTTTTGATTCGGAAAGAAAAGAATTAGCAAAAGATGCAGTAAAGGTTATGAGTTCAATTTCAGAAGCAATGCAAGACCCTTCATCAGTTTCAGATTCACAACTGGAAGATTTTGTAAATCAAATGAATAAAATTTCCAGCAGATTTAAAAATTTAAAATCAAAATCAGAAAAAAGTATAGAATTGGATAAGAAATTAAAAGAATTTGAGGCAAAAGGCGGCGATGTAGATTCAATAGATATGGATAAAATAAATGAAGATATACTGTCCTCACTGGAAAATGAGAACGAAGCCGAAGTTTCAGATTCAGGCAGCGTAGAAGAAAAATCTGCTGAAAACGCTTCAGATATGAGTGATGAAAGTAAAGAAATTGATGAGAAACTTGAAAGTTTTATGAAAATATTAGATTCAGAAGACCCTCAAAAGATTAGTGAAGCAAAACATGACTATATAGAAAATAAAGATAAAGGTGAAAAAAAGGTTAATGAAGAATCAAAGAGTTCAATAAATCCTTTTTCAGCTCAAAAGACCAAAAAATATTTTGATGTTTAATCTCAGATAGAAAGTTATCCGAGAAAGTTTCTTGATAAGGTAATAGAGCTAGACTGGCATGTAGTGAAGGCTGCTTTTGTTATTTATTTTTTAATTTGTGAAGATATGATACTGACCATAGTCCAAAAGATAAATTGGATTTGAGGTCTGAAAAATACGGTATCTACAAGTCCATGTACCATCAATGCACAAATTGAAATAACTGCTGCTGATAAAAATATTACCTGTTTAATATCAACTGATTTAAGTATGACTTTAATACCGTCAATTAGAGTAGTAATAATGAATCCTAAAAATGCGATAAGTGCAAAAATACCGCTTTCTACTGCAATTTCTAGGAAAATATTGTATGCTGATAGTGCATCAAAACCTGTTCTCATATACAATCCGTAAGTTTCTCTAAAATTTCTGTTACCGACACCGATACCTAAAAGCCAGTTGTCCTTGAACATATTAAAAGATGAATGATATACGTTGAACCTGAATGAATTAGAGGAATCTTGTCGCATTGCAAACATAGAAAGCACTCTTGCTCTTAATGATGCTGAAAATATAATAGCAGTTGAGATTAACGCAACACACCCACCTACTATAGATATATAAATAGCTTTGTAGTTTTGCCACAGATACTTAGCAGAAACTAAAAAAGTTCCGCCTAAAATTACCATCATACCGATATAGGAGCCTCTGCAGCCAGTCAAAAATAGAGCAACGCTTGAAACGAATGCTAGAATGCCTGCAATAATACCGGCTTTGTATTTTTTATCAACAAGTAAAGCTGCAACTGTTGCGTACAAAGCAGGAAGACCAGCAACAAAGTAGCCGCCTAGTAAATTCGGGTTATATGGCTTTAATGTGCCATATACTCTTGTCATAACTTCTTCCGGATTAAGTTTTGATACGTCTTGCCAAGTGGAAATTTCTTCAACGTGAGCGAAGTTTTGTAGAAAACCCATTATCCCTTCAAAACTTATACAAAGTCCGATAGTCGCAAGAATCGGAAATGTTTTATCTCTGTTGCATTTTAGAAAATGAGCAACAGAAAAGTAATATGATACATAAATAAGCGTTTTCATAAATCCTTTTAGGCTCAGAGCAAATAGTGTAGAGCCGGCAAGACTTATGATTACAATCATAAAATATGCAACAAGCCAAATTTCAGACTTTGTTAACTCAATCTTTTCTCCCTTTATAAATAAAAGTTTGATAATTGTGAGTAATGTTGTCAAAACCGCTATCAATCCGATGTAATCGGAAGGAAATACAGTAGAGGCTGCAAAAACTGCCAGTATAGATAAATAAATAAATTTGTCTATATTCTGTATTATTAAACTGTTATTGTAAATAAATTGTGTTTTGTTTTGGATAAAGTTAATAAAATTATTGAACATTTTCAACTGCACTTAATTCTTGATTGTTAACTACTTCATCAGTTCCATGAGTAAGCTGAATGTTAGATACGGTTCCGTTAAGTCTGTAATCAGCACCCTCAAGTGTAATAGGCAGTCCGATTTTTATTTTATTACCACCTACAACCGCTCCGTCTTTAGTAATTTTTGCAGTATCTTTAAGTGTAACGATTGCATCATATACGTTTGGTTGAGATACATCCTCTACAACGATTACGGTTTTTGTGTTTCTTGTATTTAACACAGGTAGAACAATTTTTCTCTTTTCGGCTTTTACACTAGTAATCATAAGATCTGAATAAGGCACGTTTCTTATGCTGATAAAAGTTTTTTCTTCAGCTTTTAGTGGTAAATCATTTCCTGTGTATGTAATTCCTCTTATGTACACGTCAAAAGAAATTTCAGATACAGCATCAATTGCATTGCTTGCTGTTTTGTAGAAGCCTTTGTAAGTCAATAATCCTACAAACGCTGCGATGATTACACCTAAAATAATGATGTAGTCAACTAATCTTAATTTTTTGAAGATATTCATAAGGTTTTCCATAATTTTCTCCTATAAAATATTTTCGACTGCACATAATAATTCGCTGATTGAAGTCGTAGCACAGCCGAATTGTTTTACGACGATACTGGCAGCAATATTACCGATTAGAGCGGCATATACACTGTCAGCACCGGTTGCAAGAGCAAGGGTGTATACAGCGGTAACCGTATCTCCTGCACCAGTTACATCAAATACTTCTGATTTGTTAAATACAGGAATTTTTGTATACTTTTTATTAGGTTCAGTAACAAACATTCCATCTGCTCCGCAGGTGATTAAAATTGATTTTGCTTTTGTTTCTCTTAATAATTTGTCACCTGCTTTTTTTAAATCTTCTTCGTTGTTTAATTCAAAACCTACCGACTTTTGAGTGTCAGGAAGATTTGGTGTCATTGAGGTTATGTTTTTATAGTTTTCAAGATTTTTTTGAGCATCTACAACGATGATTTTTTTATGTTTATTTGCAATTTCAATTGTTTTTTCAATAACTTTTTTGGTCAAAGTTCCGATATGATAGTTAGAAAGTATTACAGCATCAACAGTTGGAATTACTTTTTTTAGGTTTTCTATAACCTTATCTTCGGTTTCTTTAGAAAGATCTTCTTTAGTCTGACGATCGATTCTTACAATTTGTTGAGTAATCGATGTTGAAATGCTTCCAGAAATTCTTGTTTTAGTTGTAGTTTTACGGGTTTTATCTTTGACTAAGTATTTATAACTAATATTTGCTTTGTTGAAAGCATCTTCTAGTTGTCCTGATTGGTAATCATCTCCGCAAACTCCGATAACTTCAACTTTACCGTTATTGAGAGTCGATGCATTGTGAGCAGCGTTAGATGCAGCACCTAAAATTAAGTTAGTTTTGCTATGCTGTAAAATCAATACCGGAGCTTCACGAGAAATTCTTTCTGCATCTCCGTAAATCATTTCATCAATTGCAAGATCGCCCACTACAAGAATTTTCGGCTCGCTTAATCTTTTAATATAAGCTATTAACTTCTTTTTATCAATATCCATAACCTTTTTCCAGTTTTTCTTTAATTCTAGCACAAACAAATTATTCTGCAAAAACTAAATTACACGTGTCTAGTGGAAGGTTTAATAAGTAAATCGGAGATTTTTTCAGCTCCGTCAAAATTTCTTTTCCTCATAATCTCGGTAGCTTTTTCTCTATCATAATCAAGAAGTCTGTGCTCAGCAGTAAATGAGCCGTTATTTATATCCAAAATTAAATAACAAGCCTTTAAATCTTCAGTCATAGGACGTCCGACACTTCCGTCATTGATTACGGTTTGTTTTGTGTTTGTCTGATATCCTGCAGGCATATGTGTGTGTCCGCAAAGGATTAAATCTGCTTCGACCCCGTTAATTATCTCCTCAACTTGTTCAATCGGCATATTTGGCAGGATATCTTCATTATTACGTCTTGGGGAACCATGTACAAGAAGAATTTTTACCCCCTCAATTTCAAGTTCTTTTTGTGGCGGAAGATTTTTTAAGAATTCTTTTTGTTTATCATTTATTATTGTTACATCATTTGCAAGAGCATTGCCCATAAGCGGATATTTTTCTTTTACGAACCTCAGAGCCTCGTCATCAAAATCTGCAATTAATTTATCGGTATTTCCTTGAATTATTGTCCAATCTTTTTGACTCATTACAAAATCTATTGTTTCGCAAGGTTGAGGTCCTGCCATTGCAAGGTCTCCAAGACAAAATATTTTGTCACAGTTTTGTTTTTTTATATCATCTAAAACTGTTTTAAGTGCTTCTAAATTAGCGTGAATATCAGAAAGTA
>CASGAK010000116.1 GCA_949299435.1 uncultured bacterium | reverse complement strand
TGTAACTAAAACTGCTTGCTATGCAGCACAAGGTGATATAGCAGGGGCATTAACAAGTGCAGGAGCAGCAATCATGTCCGGAACTTCTGCTGTAAAAGGTTCTCAAGAATGGGGCAATACTTTTGCTGAAATAGACCAAAAAGCAACAGAAGCAACTCAAAAACTTGCTGCAGGAGTAGCCGCTAGAGAAACAGTAAGTCAAATGGCAGAAAGCGGTTCTTTAGGAAATTTAACTAAAAAACAAGCAACAAAACTAGCAAAAGCAGGTGCTATGGAACAACTTAAAGATCAATCAGCTGATGCGATAAATGCCTCATTTAAAGATGGTATCGGTAATGCTGCACAAAAAGCCTCAAGTGGAGCTTCAACCGCAGTAACAACCGCTGTAGCTGCAACTGAAAACATGTCAAAAGAGGCAATTAAAGAAGGGTTAAGGATTGGTACAATCACTGTTTCAGAAAATTCTTCAACTATTATAAAAGAAGCAGCTGAAGAACTTAAAAAAGAAGGCTCCAACAAATTAAAATCATTTGATACTTGGAATAAAATAGGAAGCTCTTTCCAAGCTGCTGGCAAAAAAATGCAATCAATGGTTGCAAATAATAATTCTGATTCAAATAGCCAATATAAAGGCGGATACGCTCCACATTATTTAACAAACCCTACAAAAGGTTATGCAATGTTTGCTGAAACTCAAGATAAATTACAAAGACGTTCTTACGCTAGATTTGCTGCATAAAAAAAAGCCTGATTTTGAAATCAGGCTTTTTTTTAACTTTTTATATTTGTCTACCATTTTCTCTTGATGATAACATTTGTTGCTCTTCAAGAAGCAGGTTCAAATATAATATTCTGTTTGCCGTAGAACTGTCGAGATTTACAAACTCAGCTCCTGCTCTTACATCAGATGCTGTTACAACTTTTACATCTGCATTAATGTCGATATCTCCATAAGTGATATGTACAGGGACTACGTCACCAACTTTTAAATTATTATTGTGTGATACTGCTATACCACCTCTTGATATATCAACTATTGACACAATTTTATCTGTAGGATCCATTTTTACAGGAATTGTACCATCTATATTAAATCTCATATATTGACGTTTATCAACAATGTTGACATTATCTGCAATAACTTTTTTCCAAGTACGTTTTGCATCGTCCATAGTTACGCCATGATCATCGTCATCGTCGTCATCACCTGGTGGATTTGGACCATCATCATCGTCATCGTCGTCATCTCCTGGTGGGTTTGGTCCATCATCATCATCGTCGTCATCATCACCAGGTGGCTCTGGAACTATCAAATGATCATCATCATCGTCATCATCACCATACCAAGGCTCATCTTCTTGAACACTTCCTCCGGTATAGTAATTACGTTCTTCTTCTTGTCTGCCGATTTCTGTTACATCTTTTTCTCTTACTGCATTAACTCTTATTGTCGGATCATTTCCGCTCATATCAGTCATAGCAGTTCTGTCATCATATACCCAATAAGTTTTACCGTCTTCGTTTCTTTCTCTACCCATATAGAAACGATATCCGCCAGCATATACATTATCACCTGTGAATACGATTTTTGCATTGTCATCAACTCGACCATTTTTGATAATTATATGTGAATCAGCCCAGTGGCTATGAATTCCATCTACTAATCCCGCATCGTCTACTCTTGTATTCGGGTTTATATCAAGAGCTTTTACAATAACCGTATCTGGTGCAATATCACCGTTTGGTCCAAAGTAATCCTCTGGGGTATTTGGAACTGTACCTAAATTGTCAATTACAAATTCTGCACCGCGTGTCACAAGATTCAAGCCTTTATCAGCAGTAACTTCTCTTATGTAAGTATTTCCTGAGAATTCTGCATTAATTGATCCTTCTCTTGAAATCATAGTACCAACATTTGTATCGTATTTATCATCAAGACCTTTAATATTAATATCGTTTATTGCCAATACGTCCATACCATAATCGGCATTAGGAGTATATTCGAGTTTATCCAAATCATAGCCTGCTGTATTGAACTGACCTGCAGTTTGGTTAAATGTTAGTTTATTTTCACCATCACCAATTTTATCACTTGCAATTAGTGCAATACCTTTACCTTCTACATTTGCCTTTGTTGGATCTGTAGATGCGTTAAGAATTGAATAACCTTTATTATTTTCATCAAAATCAGCTGCTGTAAGAATAACTTTTCCGTCTGCTTTTATATGATCAATTTTAAGGTCTGAATTTTTTCCTGCGATATTAACATTCAAATCTTCTGTTGTTTGATTTTGTTCCGTTGTAGCTGTAATTGCTCCATCTACATTTACATTGATTGATTTTGTAAAATCTCTAGAGTCAGGACCTACTCCTATATACATGCCTTTATTACCATCATCAAGACCAACTGATCCGTCAATTACATTTATATTTAAATTTCCGTCATTTGTTGTCTTTATTAGAGTCTTGTCAACTCCTGAATTTAAAAGGCTTCCGTTTTCAATATTAATATTTACATCATCGCTTGATGTTATGTAATTATCGTTTTCAGTTTCATCTCCGATTACGACATTTGAATTGGTATTTTTTACGTTCAAACCGTTTGTATTTATCAAGCCTGCAACTTTTATTCCTTCTTTACCGCTGTTTTCGATATATGTGCTTGAGTTATTGTTTACACGACCTGTTGAAGTAATATTTATGCCATCATTACCTGTATTTGTTATTTTTAACGAATTTACAGTTTCGCCTACTGAATTTTGAGTAATTTTTCCATCTACCAAAATTCCTTTTTCACCGTTATTTGAAATATAGGTATGATTTGAATTTTCAGAATTTACATGACCTGTAGAGGTAATATGAATACCAGAATTTGCATTATCGTTTTGAATAGTCAATCCCGCATCAAGTATTCTACCCTCACTAGAGCCGTTATTTGTATTGATATTACCTGCAATATTCAGACCGCCATCACCTTTATTTGTAATATAAGATTCTTTAGATATATTACCGTTAATATTTGCGGTTTGATTTATATTCAAGGCTCCACCGCCTGAATTTGTTATATTATAATAGCTTCCTTCAACATTAACAGTACCGTCAATATCCATTGATGCAATGCTGTCATTTGTTATATTTAGCTGAGGATTATGTTTTTCAAATACAGGAATGCTCTCGTCATCAGATATAACTTTATTTGTTATATTTGCATTTTTATCAATATGCAAACCTTCTGTACCGGTATTTGAAATGTTCATTGCACCGTTTTCTGATATCACATCACCGTCAATATATAATTGTTGACCTGAGTTTGTTATATTAAGATGATTATTATTTACGGATTTGTGTGAAACTATTGCACCATTATAGATATTAAGGCTACCGTTTGAATTGGTAATATCAGCATCACCTAAACTATTAACTGTGCCTGAAATATTCATACCTCCAGCACCAGTATTATCCATAACCAGCTTACCTTCGCTGTTTATAATACCTGTTTCACCTACATTCAAAGAATTACCGGTGTTTCTGAATTCCATTGAGTCATTATTATTTGAAACAGTGCCATTTACATTTAAATCACCAGCTTCATTTATAAAATATGAGCTTCCGTTTGCATTAGAAATCGTACCGTTTAAATGCATTCCGCCCGCACCGGTATTATTTATGTAAATTTCAGGATTATCAAGTTCATTTGTTCGTTTTTGATCAATTGTACCGTCTATTACGATACCTTTTTCGCCGTTATTTATTATGTTAGTATGCATAGAATCCACAGCATCTATAACACCTGTACCCGTCAGGTGGATTCCTGATACTTTATTATCATTTTGTATTGTAAGACCAATACCTTTTTCTTGGTCACTTACAAAATTTTCACCATTAATGTCTGTAATTATTTTTCCTGCAATTTTTATTCCGCCATCTCCGGTATTAATAATAGAAGAATTATCAACCAAATTTTTACCGTTTATTACACCTGTTTCATTGATGTTAATTCCGCCTTTACCGGAATTTGTAATTTGGTAAAAACTACCCCAGTCACTGCCCACTTGAATATTTCCATCAATATCTATTGAGCCAGCACCGTCGTTTGAAATAAATAATCCAGGATCATTAGCAACATAAGGTGCTTGACCTGCATCATCAGTCACCATGTTATTTATTATATTTCCGTTCTTATCAAGATGGATACCGCCATCTCCGGTATTTGAAATATTCATTGTACCGTTTTCTGATACAACATCTCCGTCAATATATAATTTATTTCCTGAATTGGTTATATTTAAATGGTCTTCTCTGAATGCTTCATGATTTATTAAAGCTCCATTATTAATATTTAAATCACCATTTGTATTTGTAATATCAATGCTGCCTTTAATATCATCAATATTACCTGATATGTTTATACCATCAATGCCTGTATTAGACATTTCAAAATCGCCATTTGTATTAATAATATGGGCATCAGAATTTACTTGAATTCCACTTCCTGTGTTATCAAATTTCATCAAGCCTTCTGAATTGTTTACATTACCGTTTACAATCAAAGCTCCTGATTCATTTGTATATGTGGAATTACCATTCTCATTTGTGACAATTCCGTCAATTGTAATTCCTTCAGTTCCGGAATTTGTCATAGACAAATCCCCATCTTTGTTTGTAATGGTACCTTTTATATCAATACCTTTTGTACCCTTGTTAGTAAGGGTAACATTACCGTTTTCATTATTGAACTGTGCATTTTGTGCTAAGTATATGCCGTTTGCACTATCAGCTGTTATATTTCCGTTTCTGTTAATTACATTTCCACGTACTTCAATTGAGCCGTTTGTTGTTGTCAGAACAACATTACCGCTAGGATTTTTTATATCTCCATCTGCGATTATACCTTCTGAACCTTTACTTGTTATTTCAATATTACCTTTACCAAAGTTTTTAAGAGTTGAACCTTGGGCAAGTTTTACACCAGCATCACCCGAATAAGCCGTTATTCTGATATTACCATTATCACTTGCAAAATTATTTCCAGGTTTTAGGTTATCTGTATTTACAAGACTATTAAATAAAATATCAGCTTGTCTGTTTGTTGTAAAGACCTCGTTATTATTTCCAACTCCAGCCATTATAGAATTGTTAATATTAACAGCAGCAGCCCTTATATCAACATCGCCGCGAGAAATAACTTTACCATCAATTGTGACTGTACCAGTTCCTTCTGAATATAAATCTGACAAATCAGTTCTTATACTGGGGTCTTTTACAAAGTCTTCATATTTCTTTTGGTCAGGTGTCAAAACTGTCAAGGAACCAACGTTCAATACACCTGAAGCTCCGACTACCATACCTTTTGGCGAAATAAACATTACATTTCCGCCATTGAATTGACCGTTTGCATTTACGGCATTTACTATACCGTTTATATCTATTTGATTATCAACCAAGTTTACAAACTTTGATATATCTTTTCCGTAATAATTAAAGATTAGGTTTGCAACATCACCCTCATCAAGTTTAAAATTACCATAGGTTTTAAAACCTACATTTTTATCTCCAAAAAGCCCCTCAGGAGTTATATCATATCTGTTATGACCATTTCCCATATCTTCAGGCTTGACACCTGTTATCATACTCGCTGATGCTTGTGATGTTATTGATTGCTGAGCGACAAGACACAATGTTAGCGCTGAAAGTACGAGTTTTATATTTCTAGCGTTTTTTTGAGTCATGACTTAATTCCTTTCAATTTTTCCCTAATTTCTATAAATCTGATTTTTAATTACAAGTCGATGTATTATTATAACGGGCTGATTTTCATTTTTCTATTGTTTGTTACCATTTATTACAACAATAAAGCAACTTCTTGGACTAAAAATACACATTTATATAAATATATAAAACTGTCTAAAAAAAAATTATTGCTATTTTGTGAATTTTTATTAAGGTATCCTTTTATACTGGAACTTTTAGTATACTTTTTGAAACTATCCAATAAAATCCGTAAAACAGGATTAGCAACAATATCATTTGAATTAAAGCCGGGATAGCATTAATATAAGCAAACGAGTAATAGACCAGCCCTGAAGGTACTGCAGCTAGAGCTAATCTTAGCAAAGTTCTCATAGGGCAATAGGCAGCTAAATTAGGTATTCTAATTACCGCACTTAAAAAGAAATATATAAAATTAGCACTCAACGTTGCGATTCCAGCCCCTTCCAACCCCATTTTAGGAATTAAAATTATATTAGCTGCAATACCTACAATGCCTGATATAAGTTTCAGAATAAAATCTATATAAGTTTTATTTGCTAAATGGTATTGCAATGTTGTGTAATCAGAAAGTGCCATAAATAGACAGCCGAAAGCAAAATATGGCACAAGTCTATATGCTTCAGAAAATTTTGTATTTGCAAATAAATTTACAAAATCAGGTGCATACAATGATACAATTGTAATTACAGGCACAGATACCACTAAAAAATATCCTGTAAACTTTGTCACAATAGGTCTTACATCATGCTTTTCTTCAAACATATTAAAAATTCTTGGCACTGCAGCCACAGTTATTATTGAGAATATCGTCATAAACAAGGGTAAAGTAAGTCCGTAAGCGACACCGACAAGACCTACTTCTTTAAAGCCGCTTATGCTGTTCATAATAAATTTATTACTTTGATTTATTACCCAAGCACTCAAAGAGGTAGCTGCAATAGGTATTCCGTATTGAAACATCGGTAAAAGCACTTTACCCTGCAGATTAGGCTTCCTAAAATATTTTAAAATTCCACTTTGATAAATTAAAAGTATATCTATTAAAGAAATTGAAATTCCCATACCTAAAAGCAGGGATAATGCTCCAAGATGAAAAAATTTCACAATAAATACAGACAGAGCCATTGTCAAAATTTGATTTATTATAGTAGAAAATGTAAAAGAAATTGACTTCAACTGTGCACGCAAAAGCTGGAACAGCAAAGCTCTTATGGCAACAGGAATTATCAAAAATAAAATACAAAAGAAATATTTTGGTTGAATATTAAAAAAGTCATAGAAATTATGTCTGAAAACAAATGCAAACACAAACATTGTACAGATATTGAACACCAAAATAGACACAAGCATAGACAAATATTTTGGCAACTCATCAGCCAACTGGAATGATCTGAAAAATCTCAGACCGGATAACCCAACCCAATCGGAAAAAATTATACACAAGAATGACAAAAACGCTATAGACAATGAATACAGTCCATATTCTTCAGGAAGCAATATATTCGTATACACAGGCACTATCAAAGCATTACCAAGCATTCCGCATAATTTTGACGGCGAATATTTTACTATATCCTTGAATATAGCATTTAATTGTTCTTTATCTACCGCCTGATCTTCCGCAAACTTCATCTAAAAATTCCATATAAACTAAAAACTAAATTTATATTACTATAAAATTTTCTTTTACGCCATAGGGGAAAATAGCAAAAAAATTTATGTTTGATTTTTATATAAACATTATGAAAATAAACAGTAATTTAGATACATCAAAATTTATGGTAACAAGGAAATATAAGCAGGCTAAATTTTCAAGGAATCTTGCAATAGTTGCTTCCTGCGTTAATCTTAAAATCGGAATTAACAATGCGATGTCACACATGTTACCTAATATGCTTATATCATACGGCTGCACATGCTTTTGTGCAAAAATTGCAAACGATGCTCATTCGGTTGTAAAAACTTTGAAACCTATATATGAAAGTATTGTTAAACGAGCAACGCATATTTACAAGCATAAATAAAATTATTTTTGATTACACAATTTTACCGAACAAATCATATTCATCGGCATGCTCAATTAAGACCTGCTCAATATCACCCGGTACCACTTGAGCTTCACTGTTTGCATAGACAAGCCCGTCGATTTCAGGAGCATCAGCGTAAGATCTCATTATGACAACTCCGTCATCAGTATAGCCTTCAACGATACAAGGAATTGTTTTGCCGATTTTAGCCTGGTTTATTTCATAAGAAATTTTCTGCTGGAGGGACATTAATTTTTTATAACGTTCGTGTTTAATCTTTTTAGGCACTTGCTCTTGCATTGAATAAGATGTTGTATTTTTTTCTCTTGAATATTCAAACACACCCATTTTATCAAAGTGCATTTTTTCTACGAACTTATACAGTTGTTCAAATTGTTCCTCGGTTTCTCCAGGATAACCTACTATAAAGGCAGTTCTTATTGCTACTCCGGGAATTTTATCTCGTAATTTGTTTATCAAAACTTCATAGTCAAATACAGGTCTTCGCATTGCTTTCAAAATTTCAGAATTTGAATGCTGAAGCGGTAAATCAATATATTTTACAACCTTATCCAGTTTAGCAATTGCATGAATCAACTCATCATTCAACTGAGAAGGGTAAGCATACATAATCCTTATCCAGCATAGACCGTCAATTTTATTCAATTCTTCCAAAAGTCTTGCTAAAGAAGTTTTTCCATAGATATCTATCCCGTAACTTGTCGTATCTTGTGCTATCAAAACTATTTCTGTGACACCCTTATTAACAAGTTTTTTTGCTTCTTCCACTATGTTTTCAATAGTTCTTGAATGGTAAGCACCTCGAAGCTGAGGAATAATACAATACCCGCAATGATAATTGCAGCCGTCTGCTATTTTTATATAAGAGCTTGCCCCCATAGTTATTTGTTGACGCTCTATTTTTTCAGGATATATGTACTCGGGTTTTTCTGATATTTTTTCTATATATTCATCAGTTTTTTCACCTGCGATTTTCTCGACAGTGTCGACTATCTCACTAAAATCAGATGTGCCAAGCATTGCACTTATTTCAGGAATAGCTTTTTTCAAATCTGCTTTATGCTTTTGCGGCAAACAGCCCGTTACAATAACTTTTTTACCGTTATTCACCATTTCCAAAATTGATTGCACAGACTCTTTTTCCGCATCATGAATAAATGAACAGGTATTGATGATTACTATTTGTGCTTCGTTTTCATCTAATGTTATTTCATGACCTTTTTCCGCCAAAAGTCCCAACATTAGCTCCGAATCAACTAAATTCTTCGCACAACCGTGATTTACCAATGCAATTTTCATCTGACACCTCTTTTAATGATTACAAATTAAGTCTAGCATGAATAATATTTTTTTGTAATCAATATCAAGGCACCTACCAAGGGTAATCATCTTTGATTTCCCAGCTATCTTGCATTATCTTTGCAGCACAATAACTACCTGTACCTGAATGACTGCAATTTTCATTAATTTGCTCAGT
>CASGAK010000115.1 GCA_949299435.1 uncultured bacterium | reverse complement strand
GCTTTTTTATAAGCTGTTTTGTACTGTGCACCTTGTGTTGAGTTAATCAATGTTGGCATCGTCATCGCTGCAACTACCCCGATAATACCTAATGTGATTAACACTTCTGCGAGCGTAAAACCGCCCAGCCCATTAGTTCTCTTTAACATTTTATACCTCCATAATATAAGTTACATTATTATAATAACATATCAATATCAATTTGTCAATATTTCTGATATGTATATCATTATTTACTACGTTAAAATGATTTAATTTTTTCTAATAAGGGGGCGATTTGGATAAACATATACTTGGAAAACAGATAAAACAACTACGTCTTGAACGCGGTTTGTCGCAGGAACAACTATCTGAAATGATTTATATTTCGCCAAGGCAAATGTGTCTGATTGAAAACGGAAATTCCTACCCCTCACTTGATACGTTTATCAGGATTGCTGAGGTTTTGGGAATTGACGTAAATAAATTTTTCAGAATAAATGCCCGCGAAAATGATGAATTTAGAAATTCGGTTATTGATATTATTAAGGCTTTGGATAGACGGAAATTGCCGCTTGTCAAAGATTTGTTACTTGCTGTTGATGCTCATTAATTTTTTAAGCATCTTTTAGAAGTTTTTTTTGGTCTGTTGTTATTTTTTTGTTTTTTGCAAATATTTCTAGGTTATTAAATTTTTAATTATTGGGGATTAAAAGATCTCTTAGATTTGATAAATAATATGCCCTGTTGGTTTGCATTGTAAGCTGACGATGAATTGCGGGAGTGATTTTTGAGCCTGCATAATCTACGTATTTCTCGATTTTACAATATTTTCAGAACGTCAACCAATATCATCAAAGATTTACTATATTTGACAGTCATTTTGAGTAAACTGCCTGTCTATTGATTTATTAAAAAAATTATGATAGACTGCTTTTGTATTGTGAGGTGGTAATTTATATGATTAAACCGATGTCGCCCAAGGACCGTATTATTCTCGCTCTTGATGTCGATACACTTGATGAGGTCAGAGATTTAGTTATTGAGCTTAAAGACTATGTAGGGTATTTTAAAATCGGACTGCCTCTTATTATTAATTGCGGATTTGAAGCCGTCAGACTAATCGAAGAACTCGGTGGTAAATGCTATTACGACGGAAAATTTCACGATATTCCAAATACAGTTCAAAAAGCCTGTATTAATTTAGTAAAAAATAATATACATTTTTTCAATATTCATATTCAAGGCGGATCTAAAATGACTATGTCCGCTGTAAAAGCCGTAAAAGCAGCCGCTAAAAGACTCGAAAAAGAACCTCCAGTAATTTTAGGGGTAACGCTTTTATCAAGTTTCGGACAAAGAACCTTAACTGAAGAATTGTGTGTAAACAAAAATATCGAAGATTACGTGCTCCAGCTAGCTAAAGTTGCTAAAGATTCAGGGCTGGACGGTGTCGTCGCGAGTGCTGATGAGGCTAAAAGAATAAGAAAAACTATAGGTGACGATTTTATTATTGTCTGCCCCGCTACTCGCCCCACTTGGGCAGGTGTAGACGATCAAGTAAGAGTTGATACACCGACTAAAGCTATTAAATCCGGTGTCGATTTTATGGTTATCGGAAGACCTATCACTAAATCTGAAGATAGAGTCGCCGCAGCTAAGTTGATTATTGATGAAATTGAAAATGCTTTGGAAAATAAAGAAGCATTCGTTTAGAATTAAAAAAAATATCAAACACAGACCTTCATCATCTGCTTTTTCTGACTCCCGCTAGGCTGCTACCTAGCTCGTCACTTACCTCTCAACAAACAACTCTTAGTTGTTTTATTCGGCAGATTGCCACTCAAAAGTCTAGCTCTCGTTCACTATCAAGAGCCTTTCTCTGAAAAATTATTTCGCGTTTTCTTGATACTTTAGAATGTATCTTCTAAGTCCAATATCAAATGTGTAGACTTCATATTTATTCCCGTCTGTAGAAATTTTTATTGAGTTGTGTCTGTCTGTTCGAAAAATTTTCGTTGAATTTAAAATATCCAAAGTCAAAGGACTTGGGTGTCCGTAATTGTTTTTACCGGTCGATAATATCGTAACTTTTGGTGAATGACTTTCCATAAAATCTTCATCTACAGAATTAAAAGCACCATGATGACCTGCTTTAAATACTTCAATATCATTCGGCAATTCTTTCGAAATCCTGTGCAAAGACTCTACTCCTGCATCACCTGCCAAGAGTATGTCAAAATCTTTATAAGTTATCAGCGTAATTATTGAGCTTTCATTCTCATCTTTTGAGGTTTTTAAGTATGTCTTTACCGTAAAATCAGGCTCTGTGTATATTACACCGCCATCTGAGGGTACTTCTGTATCTGTTGATTTTTTATAAATGTTTTGAGCAGTCTTTGATGTATCTGATGTTGAATTCACATAAACTTTATCTATCTTTAACCTGCTCAGTAAATCCTCTGCCCCTCCGCAATGATCAGTATCAAAATGAGTTAATAGCATTATTTTTACATCTTTTATCCCTCTATCTTTGAGGTATTTGCGAATTATATATTCCCCTTGAGATTTACCGTCTTTATAGGGTGCTTTTCCTGTATCTAAAATAATATATTGCTCTGCAGGGGTTTTTATCAAAAATGCATCTGCATTGCCGACATCAAATGTGATTATTTCCAACTTCCCATTAGGCAAATGCAGGGACGGGAAAATCATTATGGCAGTTAATGCGACCAAAATAACTATATGACGTTTAGTACAGCCTTGTTTTATCATTAGTGTAAGAAAAAGAACTATGACATAGTACAAAAAGACTTGTAAAACCGACGGGTGAAAAGTTTCTATCAAAGAATAGGGACATGAGGCAAAAAAGTTCGATATTGCTACCAGTATCGTAAGAAATATATTCAAAATAAAATCCGAAATTCCGCAAATAAAATTCGCTATCGGCGTAATTATTGACAGCACTGAGGAAATAAAACCGCCAAAACTTATGACTGATAAAAATGGCATTATAGACACGTTCGCGAAAAATGAATATGTGCTTATTGTATTAAAATAAAACATTTGAAGCGGTATTACCCAAATTTGTGCAACTATTGGAATTAAAAGAGTCCCTGCAATAAATTCTTTTATCTTATTACCTTTAAATTTATCAATCAGGACATTTGCCGTACAAATTATCCCGAAAGTTACCAAAAATGAAAGCTGAAATCCGACATCATTTACAAATGCAGGATTATATATAAGCATTAGCATAGCTACAAATGATAAAAGAGCTATCGAATGTGAATCTCTGTCAATAAGTTTTCCGAATAACACAAATAGAAGCATTAGTGATGCTCGAATTACTGAAGGTCCCAATCCTGTCATAAGTGTGTATAAAATAATTACAGCCATGCCGCTGAGGACTCTGGGACGGTAAGGGATTTTAAGCAAGGAAGTCAGGTAAAACCAAAATCCGAATATGAATGCAACATTCATGCCTGAGGCTGCCAGAATATGCAACAGACCTGAATTGGTAAAACTGTCTTTGACATAATCAGGAGGTGCGACTGCGTCATCTCCGAATACAATACCGCCTAAGATTTCTAAATTCGGACTTTTTAAGTATTTCGAATGCACTTTTATTATGCGATTGCGAACATTATTCAAGCCTTGCATAAATTTCCATTTCATCGGAAGTTCGCTTGAGATAATTTTACAATCAGTTTTGTCTGCGTATAATACTGTAAAAGTATCAAAATTCCGTAAATACCTGCCATAATCAAATTGCGATGGATTGCTCGCTTTAAACGGAGTGCGTAATTTGCCTTTTATCTTGTATTTGTTCCCTATGTTAAACATAGAAAAATCACCGTCTTTAGATGATATCGTTACATAAGTTTTTGATTTGTATTTTTCTCCATCTATATCCTCTACTGCTAAAAAGAATTTTGTCTTATCTGATACGTTGCTGTTTGGTATTGAGATTACACGACCTGTTATTTCACCGTCCTTCGGGGCAATTTTTGATAACTCATCAGAATTGTCTATCCTTAAATATGCATTGAAAAATCCAATGTAAAACACTAGCAGCCACATGAAAATTATTTTTATTGATACTCGGCTTTTTAAAATAAATATAACTACCAGTAACGTCAAAAAAATTGATGCGGGAAGCTCCCAATTATTGAAAAAAGATACTGTCCCCAAAATAAAGACAAGTGAGGTTATCAGCATCAAAGTATTTTTCTTTTCCAGTGATGATACTACAAAATCTCTGAGCATTATTCTTTAATTCCATTTTTCAGCAGAAAAAGCCTATCTTTCCCAGAACCGCTTTTTCTTTTCTTTTTTTATTTTTTTACTGCTATCTTTAGCATCAGGCTTTTGAATTTGCTGAGCTGAGCCGTCAATTCTTTTTAATATAACCGTATCATTTGCAGAAGCATTTACTCTGTCTTTAGAATCATCAAAAACTCTTCTTGCAAGAGTCTTTACATAGCGGTCATCTAGGTGTGCATAATCAAAAAGAATTACACCGTTTATATTTAACTTCCTTGTTTCATGAATTTCTCGAATTAAATCTTCTTCGCTTCCACCCATAAAAGTCACAAACAATCCTGCAAATAAATCTGTTCCCGCTGCTTTTGCATTAATTACATTTGTAATTAATGTATTTAAAGTTCTTGCATTACAAGTTAAAAACAATGGAGTAAACCCGTTTACATATCCCTTAGTACTCCAAGATCTCCAATCCTGCTGCTTTGTTGTTAATGCTGAAAGTCTGTCAGGAAATATAACAGCACTTATGTATGTATTTTTTTCTCTGCCCAAGGCTCCTACTTTACTTACAAAGTAAGTTACTTTATTTCTTCTATACTCACACCACTTTAGCCATAATGGATCACTTACTGAAATATCCACAGGGTCTTTGCCATATATTGTTTTAAATTCATTTCTTGCAATATCAGTATACCCCCAAGCATTTGTATCACTTACCGACACTGATTGCGGGTACCTTATATAGTCCAAGTTTATACCATCTACTTTATAATCATCAATAATTTCAGTAATTAAAGCAAGCAAAAAGTCTTGTGCTTCAGCATTTGCAGGATCTATAAAAAAACCGTTATGCTCAGAAATTGACGGAGTGGGGGCATTTATATTGTAATTCCTTTTGGTCTTATTTGCCCAAGCAGGTTTCACTGCGAGAATATTTTTAGGATTTGTTTCTGGACGCTGTATTCCTACATAGAATGTTTCAAACCAAACATGAACTTTTATATTATTTTTGCGAGCATATTTAATCCAAATTTTCAAAGGATCTATTCCGGCAAATTTTTCATTTTGTTTCACAAATCCGTATTTTTCCATAGTCTTGCTAGGAAATATAGTTCGTCCATGGAAATAAGTTTCAATGAAAATATTATCAATACCAGCGGCTTTTATTCTTTTAACAGAATCAGCAATATCTTTTTCTGTAGTTTCAACAGGACGCACCCATACTCCTTTAAACTCATTGTTTTTATATGGAACAATACTTTTCAAAGCCATATTTGCCGATTCTATTGCCAATTTTGAATATTTTTGAATATTTTCAGAATCATGTTGAGCTTTTTTTAAATAATCTTGTGCCTCTTTTATATAATCATTGGGTTCTTTAAAGTTATAATTAGCCATACTGGCTTTATAATATTCAACCATTGATTTTGCTTCATCTATTTTTTTATTCGCCTCAAATATATAACTTTCTGATGTCGTATAAGTATATAGAGTATTTGATACTGAATCTATATAAATTTTTGTACCGACTTTTATATTTTTATTAATCCAATTTTTAGCAATACCATGCCCGCTAATTACAAGACCATTTGCTGGTATAAAAGAATCCGCCCCACTCATTTCTGTAACGGTATTCCCTTCAACTACAGCCTCAGCTCCAAATTCGTTAGTCCCGGTTCTTATTGCATAGCCACCTGTATATACTACCAATTGATTCATGCCTCGTGCTCCAGGGAGGTAACTGCCTGATTTATTTGAATAAGCAGTGGGATTAACGTAGTTTATTTTCATTGATGATTTATTAAAAACAGTTTCATTTTTTTTAGGTATATACTCCTGATAAGCAGGTAAGTCTAAAACATTTATAATATCATTACTGTTATCCAAACTCTCCATCGCGTTAGCACTGCCTGAGAATAACATAACAATTGCTGTCAATAATACTAATATTTTTTTATATGTCATCATTTACTCCCTAATCAAATGATAGTATTCTGATTTCTCATAATCTAATAAATCCAAAGATTGTATTTTCTCTTGTATTGAATTATCTGTCGGATTAACTTTGTTCAATTTTTCATATAACTCCTTGGATTTTTTTAAATCACCTAATTTTTCATATAATTCTGCAAGTCTTAAATTAGTTATATAATTATCTTTATATCCGTTATTATACGCAATCAAATAATATTTTAAAGCTCTTTCATACATATTTCGCTTTTGATGAAAATCTCCGAAATAAAAGTTTACATAAGGATTATTTTTATCCAGATTAAGAGCATGAAGATAATTTTTTTTAGCTAACTTATCTTTTTTTTGATCATCGGAAATTCTTGCCATTTGAGCATATGCGTAGTAATTATAGGGCTCTGCTTTTGAAAGTAAAAAATATTTTTGCATTGCTAGCTGATAATATTTTTTCTGCTCAACTTCTGTAGAACTTTCATATGCTCTTACGAAAAATTCATCACCTTCTTTTTTTAACAGACCAGCATTAAGTTCTGATATATCAAACATTTTGCTTTCATACTGTGAATATCCGCTATCTATAGCTATAGATGGCGGATATTGTAAAAACATTAATATTAATGCCAGAGGAAGAACTCGATAAATCTTCCTATAGATCATCAACACTCGGTGCAAATTTCGTATCTTTACGTAAGAATTTTCCATCATCTAAAGCCGGATCTAAATATATAAATGTTTTATCAATCCATTTATAAATAAGCGGCTTATTGTCATACTTGTGATAGATTGGCAAATCAGCCTCATTTCCGTTTACTGCAGACCTGCTTAACTCTACAATATCAGCAGTAGCAGCGGCATGTCCGTGATTAATCAGATACTCACGAGAAGATACATCATCTACGGAAAGCTCAGCATTTGCAGGCATTAAAGACAATGCTAAAATTCCTGATAATAATAAAAGTTTTTTTGTTTTCATAAGTCCACCTCTGTATATTCCGATTATAATAGTTATTCTAGATAATGACAATAGTATTATAATTTCTTTACACAAAAAAAGAATGGATTATTTGTATGATTTTCTTATAATTTCTTCCAACTTATTAATAAGATCTTTTTCAGGAACTTTCGCAACAATTTCACCTTTTTGGAAAACCAGCCCTTCACCAATTCCGCCGGCTATTCCAAAATCAGCATGCCTTGCTTCACCCGGTCCGTTCACAACACACCCCATAGTTGCAATTGTAATTGGAGCTTGAATGTCCTTAAATCTTTCTTCAACTTCCTTTGCTAGATTAATTAAATCAATTTGAGTACGACCGCAAGTAGGGCAAGACACAAAATTTACCCCTCGTTTTCTTAGTCCAAGAGCTTTCAAAATATCAAACCCAGCACTAACTTCCTCGATAGGATTTTCAGTCAATGAAACTCTTATTGTATCTCCAATACCTTCTGCAAGCAAAGTTCCAAGCCCGATTGAAGACTTTATCAAGCCTTGACGCATTGTACCGGCTTCTGTCACACCAAGATGCAATGGATATGTGATTTTTTCTGCAATAGAACGATATGCTTCAATTGTAGTCATTACATCTGATGATTTCAGGGAAACTTTTATCAAATCAAAGTCCAAATCTTCCAAAATCTGAATATGTTTCATTGCACTAAGTACCATTTTTTCTGATAATGGAATATCTTTATCCAAAAGCTCTTTTTCTAAAGAACCGGCATTGACACCAATTCTGATTGGAGTTTGATTAATTTGTGCTATTTTTACAACTTTTTCAACATTTTCACGTTTTCCGATATTCCCCGGATTTAACCTTAGTGCATGAATACCGTTATTCAAACATTCCAATGCAAGTTTATAATCGAAATGAATATCCGCAACTAACGGCACTGAAGTTTTCTTGACGATTTCTCTAATCGCTTGAGCAGCATCCATATTTAAAACAGCCAGTCTAACTATCTCACAACCCTTATCAGCTAATTCATTAATTTGCCTCAGGGTAGCCTCTACATCACGGGTGTCTGTATTACACATTGACTGCACACTTATCGGAGCATCGCCTCCGATTTTTACATTTCCTATTAATATTTGTTTTGAATTTCGTCTTTCCATCATGTTTTCATGGTAGCATAAAGAAAAAAGTTTAACAGAGGGAGAAATTTTATGAAAATTGCGGTACTTTCTGATATTCACGCTAATTTAGAAGCACTTAAAACAGTTTTAGATGATATAAAAAAACAAAACTGTGACAAAATATTTTGTC
>CASGAK010000114.1 GCA_949299435.1 uncultured bacterium | reverse complement strand
TCTTTTGGTTTCATCAATTTGCCTATCCTCGTTTTCAGCGTCAAGCGGTTGGAATATTGCAAAAAGTGATTTTACTTTTTTCTTTAGCTGATTGAATGTTTCAGAAATTTTCTTTTCTATTGAAGCTTTTAATTCCCCCATCATGGCTGTAAGTTTGTCGGATATGTCAGCTAATTTTTGCTGGGTTGTCTGTATAGTGTTTGTAATTGCAGTGGGAATATTTTTAATTAAATTTATAGCCCCGCCAATAATTGTGTTAAGTACAAAGTTTATCGGCTTTGAAATGATAGCTGGGGTGTTGTTACTGAAAAACTGTGCAATTTCTGCAATTTTAGCTCTCGCGTTCGTCATTGCCGTTTGAAAATTCTGCATTTGTATCGCAAAGTTTTGTATGTCTTGTTGACGTTGAGCTTTTGCATTTGCTTGGGCTTTTAAAAAGGCACCTATTGCTGCACATTCATTCCAGCTCATTTCACCGGGTTTGGCTGAAAAATCAGCTTTTTTCATTCCTCCTCCGCCTCCCATACCATTGCAGATAGGGCAGGCTCCAAGTGGAAGTCCATGCGGGCATGTGCCCACTCTTGCGTTGTTTGTACTTATTGTTGCTAATTGCATTAAAAAATCCTCTTATCGCTTGTTGGACTTGCTTGCCCAAAATACGAGAGGACACTTAGAAAAATTTTGAACTTCTCCAAAAAGCACGTGAAGAAAGTTATTTCCCTGAGTGTTCCGGCTATTACGGCTGCGGCTACAGCTGAAGATGTCCACTTCATTTCCTCTTGTGTTCAAGAATAAAATAAAAAGAAATTCACTGTCAAACAATTGTTATGTTTTATTAAATGTAAATATATTTTTGTATATATTATATATAGATATTTAGAATTTATGTAAAATAATTTTCTATCAGACTAGCAAAAAAAAATTTTCTTATGTATTATATAATGCATATTATTTTCATTGGAATTTTATATGCAGTTACTCATTGATAAAGAATTAAATTCAAGTGATAAAATTTTAAAACCTGATTTCAACTCAAGAACAGGACGAGAATTGCTTGCATTTTATTTGCAGACTAAATTCAAGCAAATTATATCTTATGACAGGCGTTGTGATGCTCCTATTTTTAAAGAAATAAACCCGTTTTTTATACAGCGTTTTTCAAAAAGATTGATTACTAATCCGCATAAACGTATTTTAATAGGAATTACAGGTGAATCAGCTTCAGGAAAATCTACAATTTGTAGAGAATTAAAAAATTTGATAGAACAGTTGTCAATGCCTGTATCAGTTTTGAGTACTGATAATTATTTTAACGATATCTCCGATTTGATTAAAAAATACGGTAACTTTGATAATTTACGGGATAACGGGTATGATATAGACTCTCCTGCAAATTTTCAATTGGATTTATTAAGACGTGATTTGATAAAATTATCAGAAGGATACGATATTAAAGCTCCAAGATACGTTCCGAATGGCACAGGAGTGTCAATTCCTGAATCAATAGATGTAAGCTCTGATAAATTAATTGTAGTAGAAGGTATTGCTACAATGTATTCAGAAGTGCAAGATGTTTTTGATTTGAAAATTTATATAGAAACGACTAATGAAATAAGACGAGAGCGTTTTATGAAACGTGCCATAGAAGAAAGAAATCAAAATGAAGAAAATGCCCAAAAACAATGGGATTATATCGCAGAAGCCGGAATTAAATATGTTCAGCCATGTAGAAATTTTGCTGACTTTGTATTAGATGGCAATGTTAATTTAGAATACTTTGATAAAATTCTAGAATATATTCATACTATTACTAACAATTTTCAATAAAATTTTAAGAAACCTTAACACTTTTTACGTTTTTTGCAAATAATTTAAAAATATGGTAAAATTAATATAAATATGATTATTGTGTTGTTTAAATTTGAGGATTGTTTTGAATTAAATACACTAAATAATTGATACGCTAACAAATTAATTTTTATATAATTTATTTGTACAAACTAAGAATAAGTAAATAGGTGGCAAGTGGTTGAAAAGAGTATGAATAATTCAGTAGAAAAAACAGATTTATTTAAAATATCAGTCAACAAGAAGTCAAAAATTGCAATATTTTCAGTATTTTTGACGCTTTTGATGTTTGTCGTAACCGGCTGTAACGGCGGTGGGGGAAATGTTGCAGATAATGCACCGCAATTACCTGCTACGCCAGATGTAGAAGCTGATGCAAGTAAAGACCCTGCAACTGCAGATTCAGCAGAAGTAGTTGATGATGTTCTTGTAGAAGCAGGTGAATCTGGTCCTGGTGCTGTTGCTAAAAGTGGAAATAAGACAAATAATAAAGATAACAAAAAGGTTGACAAAAACAAATCTGAAGATGATGAAATAGATGTGTTGTCAGGTAAGAGTGATAAGATGGTTACCATGGTAGTAGAAGATACTGGTAGAGCAAATCCGTTTTTACCTGTAAACGAAACTGCAAAAACATCAGATGCTCAAGAACAACAGCTTTTGAATTTGCAAAAAGCGAAGTTGCAATATGATTTGATAGATCCTCCAAATTCGGCACAAATAGATGGTGAAGCTGAAAAAATACTTACAACAACCGTATCAGGTATAATGTATGATAAAACAAGCCCGTCTGCCATTCTTAACATAGAAGGTTCCGATTTTCTTGTGAGATCAGGCGATGTGATTAACGGATATAAGGTATTGGCAATAAGTCCTTCTGTTGTGACAGTGCAACTTGGTGCAAATATATATAAAGCAGGAGTCGGACATTTATTGGCAACAGATGGTATAAATTACAATACAGTGTCAAATTTGAATAATAAATTTGGCGGTGCAAAAAAATAAGTTAAAGAAGCAGGAGCAGATATGAAAGATAGAGTAACAAAGAAAATTTTAGCAGGAGCAATGTTATTGGCCTTTGCATTGCCAAATACTTCCGCAATGGTACTAGCTTCAGAAATTTCAAGTTACGTGAATGATAACGTAACAGGAACATTGTTGGCTGAAGACTTGGGCGGATTGAGAGGCTTTGGTTCATCTAGTGTAGATGTTTTCAGTGGAGTTGCTGCTGAAACTCAAAAATCATTGAATGATCAATATAAGCCTACAGAAAAAATTAAATTGCGTGGTGAAAAGTCTTTGACAGATAAAGACATACCTGTGACTTTAAGTTTGCGAGATTCTGATGTTACGCAAGTTTTGCGTATGTTTGCTGATAAGGCAGGTATGAATATAATTCTTGATCCTAACGTTTCAGGTACAGTTACTATGGATTTAGTTAATGTTCCTGTAAATGATGCTTTTGAACTTATTTTAGAAATGAATGATCTTCACTATTTGATAGATAACAATACTCTAATAGTTTATTCAGGTACGAATGTTTCATCATTGGGAATGAAAGAATTGATACCTATTCCGGTAAAATATATTGATGCTATGCCAATGGCTACATTTTTGAATGAAAATATTTTTGCACTTAAAAAACCGGGTATATCAAATACATATGTAGCAACAACCAACCCTCGTAAAAATGAGGTATTGATTTTTGGTACAGAAAACGATGCAGCTCTTGCACGTAAAGTAATTGAGCAATTTGATGTAAAACCTGTATATAAAACTTACAAAGTAAACCATGTAACTTCTGGTGTAATGGCTGAAATGATTTGTACTCAATTGCTCCCTACAATTATTGATATGGACGCAAGTAAAAAGAGTGATTTAGGTCAAGTTACAGGTGCTGCAGCTTCTTCTTCAGGTAGTGAGTTAACATTAGGGGGTAGCCAAATTGCTTGTGGTTATACTTCAAACTTAGAAACTTCATCGTCTTCTTCTGGTGATTCTATATCATTCTCTTCATTGCCATTGCTGGCTTTAGAGGTTGCTTACTCTCCAGGATTAGGAACGATAAGTATTATGGGTGCTAATCCTCATCAATTGAATATGATTGAAGATTTTATTAAAGCAAACGATAAAAAAGAACCTCAAGCATATTTAGAAGTTGCCATAATTGAACTTAATGAAGATGGAACAAAGACTTTTACAAACACTTGGAAGTTTGTAAGTGATAATTTCAAAGTTTCATTTGATGGGCAAGGTAATAGCCGTACTGATGCTCCGATTTATATAATCGATAATCCTCATAGCAGACCGACACCTGCTTCTTGGGCACTAACATGGACTATTAACTATCTATTAGAAAACAATAAGGCTCGTACTGTATCAAATCCTCGTATTTTGATAACAAACAGTCAAGAGTCTGTGATTGATATGACATCTGATTATGTAAAAACTGTAACATCACAGGTAGTACAAGGTGTCCAACAGGCTACATCTCAAAAAGATTATGAAATTGGTGATGATAATGGTATCAAGATTACTATTACACCATTTATAAGCCCGGACGGTTATGTAACTCTTAATATAACCCCTGAATATGCTACAATTAAAGAACAAATTACAGGGGTAACTGATGACGGTGAACCAAACGGTGATATTGTTGCAACATTGCTTCAAAGACGTAATTTGGATTTGAAAAATGTACGTATCAAAGATGGTGAAACTCTTATCATTGGTGGTATGTTGAAAGAAGATGAAATTAAATCTGTTCAAAAAATTCCTATACTAGGAGATCTTCCTTATATTGGTGCTATTTTTAGAAGCTCTAGTACTACTAAAACAAAAGAAGAGATGTTGATAATGATAACACCAAAGATTATCACTGATAACGAAGATGCAGTTACAGAACAAGAAATGTTATAGATAATATAAAACTAAGCTAACTAATATGAATGAAGTATTAAACAGATTAAAAAACAGCGTTAACAAACAAATATTAAATAAAGTCGAAATTACACTTATGGAACAATTAAATTTTGTTCCACTAAGTGTAAAGGACAAATTTTTGTTTGTAGCAATAAATTCAAAATCTGATAAAGATGTAATCATTCAAAAACTAAAAGAATACTTCCCTTTTCAAATAAAATTTATTCAAATTGCAGACAATGATTTACTTCAATTGATAAATAGCCTAAGACCAATGATGGAACAAGAAGATGTTCCCTTAGATTCTCAGGCAGGTCAGGCAAAATTAGGGGAAATGTTAATTAAAAAGGGTTACATTTCTGACTTACAATTGCTTCAAGCACTTGCCGAGAGTAAGCGTTTGAAAATGCCTATTGGATCAACTTTATTCAAATTAGGATTTATCTCTTTGCCGCAGTTGAAAGAAATACTTCATGATCAAACCGGTTTTGATTTGGTAAGTAACGATCAACTGGCAAAGCAAGATAAATTTATTGATATGCTTCCTGAAGACTTTATTAAGGCTAATAAAGTCGTTCCAATATCTTCAGATGGAAAAACTATATTACTGGGTGTAGTAGCACCTCTGAAACAAGATGTATTAAGAGAAATTATCTATTTGACAGGACAAAATCCAAAGCAATTATTGATGACTCATTATGAGTATCAGAATACTTTGGATACATTTTTCAGTGAGCAGAAAAAAGAAACAGAAAGAATTATCAAAAAAATAGAAGAAGAATCTGCCGAAATTGAAAAAGAAGAAACTCTGTGGGAACAAGTAGATAATGAATTACAGGATTCCTCAGGATCAATTGCAAAATTTGTAAACCAAATTATTACAAGTGCAATTGACAGTAAAGTATCAGATATTCACATAGAGCCAAGGCTATCAGGTTATATAGTCCGATACAGGAAATATGGTATGTTACAAAAAGTTTTAGACATACCACCAAAGGCAGAAAGTTCTGTAATTGCACGTTTCAAGGTTTTGTCACGTATGAATATTGCAGAACACAGAAGACCTCAAGATGGTACATTTTCAATTAAGTATAAAGATGGTTCATACGATTTTCGTATAAATACATTACCGGTATCAGGAAAAGAGAAGGTCTGTATTCGTGTACTTGCTCCTGCTGTCAGCTTGAACGCAGCGGATAAAGATATTAAATTGATAGGTGGCTCAGAAGAAGATATTGCCAAGATTAAAAATATGGTAAGTTGTCCGAATGGTATAATTCTAACTTCAGGACCTACAGGATCAGGAAAAACAACTACACTATATTCTGTATTAAAGAGCTTAAATGACGAAGATGTAAATATAACAACAATTGAAGACCCGATAGAAATTAAACTTGAGGGAATAAACCAATCTCAGATTAACGCAAAGGCTGGTATTACATTTGCATCTTGTATGCGTGCGATATTAAGACAAGACCCTGATATTATTCTAGTTGGTGAAATTCGTGACTATGAAACATTAGAAATTGCAATTTCAGCAGCGTTGACAGGTCACTTAGTATTGAGTACAGTTCACACTAACTCCGCAGCCGCTACGGTTACACGTCTTATTGAAATGGGTGCAAAAGACTATTTGGTATCTTCAACGTTATCAGGAGTTATAGCACAACGTTTGGTAAGAAAACTTTGTGATGAGTGTAAAGAGGAATATTATCCGACATATGAGGAAGCAAGTCAAATTTTGGCAAATGAAGAAGATATTCAAAAGTTAATGAAAACTCCGATTTATAGAGCCAAAGGGTGTAATAAATGTGAATTTACCGGGTATAAAGGCCGATTAGGTGTATATGAGATAATGCAGATTAACAAAGAAATTAAGCGTTTAATAGCTATGGGTGCCCATGATTTGGAAATTGAAGATGCAGCTGTTAAAAATGGTATGAAAACGCTTAACCAATCCTGTATGACACACATTCTAGCTGGATTAACTACAATAGATGAATTCGTCAGAGTTCTAGGTGTAGTAAATGAATAGGAGTCCCTATGGCGATATATAACTATGTAGCACTAAAGAATAATAAAGATATAGTAACAGGAAAAGTTGAAGCAAACAGTTTACGTGATGCACGTGACAGTGTAAGAAAACTGGGCTTTTTACCTACCAAAGTAACTGAAGAAGGCTTAAAAAAGGACGATGCAAAGAAGGCTGAAGGTCCTGGTACAATGAAAAGCCTTGGGCTTCAAGATAAAATTGAGTTTACCTCAACTTTGCAAATCTTAGCTCAAGCAGGTATTCCGATCATTGAATCCTTGATGTTTATTGAAAATGATGCGGCGAAACTTAAACAAAGACTTGTATCAAAAGAGTTAAAGCGTCAAATTATGGGTGGAGCTACTTTTGCTGATACAATAGCAAAATATCCTGAAATTTTTGGTCAAGTTTATATAGGTCTGGTAAAAGCCGGTGAAGATTCCGGTGAATTGGAAAAGACTTTGGAACGTTTATTGGAGCTGTTGAATAAACAGGCCAATATTCGTGGTAGAGTTATTGGAACTCTTATGTATCCGGCATTCGTAATTCTTTTGGCTGTATTTATTGTACTTGTCATGTTAATGTTCGTATTCCCTGTATTTAAGGACATGTTTGATAATATGGGGCAGGAATTACCTTGGATTACGGCAACTCTTATGAGCATGGGTATATTTTTAAAAACATATTGGTATTTTATACCATTAATTTTTATAGCTGTTTTTGGTGGTATTTCTTTCTTGTTCCGTTGGGAGCCCAGCAGAAGAAAAATTGATGAAAATGTCTTGAAAATACCTCTTTTAACAGATTTAATTCAATATTCAAATTTTGCAAACTTTATAGCTGTATTGCAAGTTGCATATGATGCAGGTGTACCGATTATTGAATGTTTGTACTTGTCAATATTGACTTTGACAAACTTTACTTTAAAAGAGCAAATAGCTATTGCTACAGGAAAAGTTCAACAAGGTCAGCACTTATCAACAGCCCTCAGAGCAACGGGTGTAATGCCTAAAATGATTTTGTTTATGATATCTACAGGTGAGCAATCAGGTCGTTTAGGCGATATGATGGGACAAGCTACCAAGTTTATTGATAAAAAACTTGATACTATTATTGATACAATGACAAAAATGATTGAGCCGATAATGTTATTGGTAATCGGTACAATCGTACTTATTTTGGCGTTAGCACTGTACTTACCACTATTCGGATCTTACGTCGGACTATAGTAGAAATTATGAAAAAATACGTAATTACAGGTGCAACATCAGGTATAGGAAACTCTCTTGTCAGAGAGTTTTCTAAGTGTAATAAGGTTTTTGCAGGTTATCGTGATAGTAAAAAAATAGAGCAGCTAAAAAGTATTTCTGACAATATAATTCCGTTTTATATTGATATGACTGATTTTGGTAGTATTATAAATGCTGCTGAATTTATAAAAGATAATACGCATAGGGTAGATACTCTAATAAATGTTGCAGGCAGTGTGCTCGCAGGTCCAATTGAGAATTTGGATATCAGACTTTTACAACGTCAGTTTGATGTGAATACTTTTTCTCATTTGCAGCTTACGCAAAATCTTTTGCCAGTGTTAGAGGGAGGAAGAATTATTAATATAAGCTCAATGTCATCTTTTGGAATTTTTCCGTTTATATCGCCTTATTCAGCCTCAAAACGAGCTTTGGATATTTTATTTAATTCGATGTTGTTGGAAACAAAACGAGATATAAAAATAATTTCGATAAAACCAGGTGCGATAGCGACTCCTATTTGGGAAAAGTCTGTAAATCAAAATTCGGAGCATTTGAAAAATAATATAGATTTTGAGCAGGAAATGAAATTTTTGCAAAAAAACGCTTTGAAGAACGCAGAAAAAGGATTAAGTCCGCAAAAAGTC
>CASGAK010000113.1 GCA_949299435.1 uncultured bacterium | reverse complement strand
TATTATTGCTGCTTCCTGAATATCCATGATAACCTCTTTTTATAATTCCATTATTCTAGAATTATAGAACTATTAAACAAAAATTTCAACCCTTTTCTTAAAGAATTTTACAATCAGAAATAAAAGCAGATCTTCGCCGCCTGCCAACCTCGCGAGAGCAAGGTTGCTCTGTGGCTCGCTGTCTAATAGGTCACTCAAAAGCCTCGCCCACGTTCCTTATCGTGAGAGTTTCTCGGACAAATAATTCAACCTAATCAATAAAAGCCACAGGGACAGAATGTTTTAATTCACGGACAGTTTTCAGGTCAATATCTTTATAATCAGCACTTTCCTTTTCACCTTGCAGGGATTCAACAATTCCAAACGGATTCGTAATCATTGAATTTCCAATAGAATACAATGCTTCTGAAGGTCTGCCTGCGAGGTTTGATGTAACAAAATATACAAGACTTTCCGAAGCTCTTGTGATATTTAAACTCCGCCAGCATTGTGTCATATCCTCTTTTTCTTTTGAGGTAAGTGAGGTTAATTTAATCCAGGCACTTGGAGAAACTATTATCTCAGCCCCCATCTTTATTAAACTTTTATACAGAAGCGGATATTTGATATCAAAACATACACTCACACCGACTTTTGCAAAGTCCAACTCTACAACCAAAGGCGGAAGATTTCCGGGAGTTGTGTATTTGTCTTCATTCCCGCCAAAAAATTTGAATAAATGAATTTTTCTGTATTTCCCGACAATTTTTCCGTTCCTATCCAATACAAACGATGTATTATATAGTTTATCACCATCTTTTTCTATAACGGTTCCACAGACGATATTCGTGCGATACTTCTTTGCAATTTCACTTAATTTCTCGACTACAATACCACCTTTTGTATCCTCAGGTACATTTACAAAAGATTCTTGATGCACACCTGTACTAAAAAACTCAGACAATACAATCAAATCTAATTTTTTATCCGAATATTTTTCTATAAAATTACTTACTTTTTGAATATTTTTTTCTTTATCACCCAAAATCGGCTCTAATTGTATATTTAAAATCCCCGCCATTGTTTCTCCTTGATTTTTATTATAAAAATTATATCCTACATAATAACAAATTTCAAGAACACTTCTGTGGCAGGGATTTTATTTTTATATATAAAATTATATCCTTAAATCTTTTAGTACTATATTTTCAGAGCCTACACTGTCAGTAATACGCAAATTATCATCTGATAAATCCTTTGCCTTTATACTGCTTGGGATAAGATTAGGATCTAACTCCAACCTTTCTCTTATTGATTTATCCTGTGCAGGAGCATGAAAGCCGCTATCTTTAAGCCATTTATTGATTCTTGTACCGGGCTCTGCGTATACTTCCACATCTACTCTATCAGACCATAGTTTTTGATCATTTTCTTTTTTAACCTTTTGCAAAAAAGTCGTAAACAAATTTTTTCTGCTAACATCTTTGTTTACTCCTTGCCAAGATATCATATTTTTAATCATCGGAGCACTGCTGTTAGTGTAATCTAATATACCTGTTATTTGTTTGTTGTTTTTAACTGCAATATAGACTCCGTCTTGGTCTTTGTCTGTTAATTTTAGGGCTTTATTTAATACATATCTGATTGTATTGTTTATTGTTGGTTTTTCTTTTAAAGCCAATGCATCTTTACGTTCTTTTAAATCAATTTTTAATAATAGTTTATTGATTAATTCGCTATCATTTTTATTTATTGAATAAATGTCATAAAACTCTTTATTTAGTGGTAATTTTTCTCCAACTAATCTTATGTTACGCAGATGATTCGCTTGGAAATTCGGCGTAGAATTATTTATAGGTTGTAAATGCATATTTATTCTCCTTTTCATATTACTTTTATTTGTTTTTACAACGTTAAATGGCATGCTCCATACCAAATTACATATAAATTAAACCCGAAAATTTTATTTTTTGCTAGTGTTTATTATAATTATTCCGATAACCGATTCCTGCACGATAACCTGATATGAAATACATAACCGGTAATGCCGGCTCTATCCATTTAAAACCGGATAAAACTCCCGCTGTTGCTATATCGTCCGCGTGTAATGCTATATCTAAAGGCTCTGGGTGTCTTTCACTATATATACCTCTCGTTTGAGATTTTTTATCAAAAATTGGATCTATAAATTTCTTGGAAATATAATTTGCAATCATGCTGCCTCCAATTATACCAGTTACTGTAATACCGGATAAAATTACACCTAATTTTTTAATCGGAGTAAGTGGTTTTATTAACTTTGCCTTTACCATTTTTTCACTTGCGTATAATGCTGCCCCTGCTCCCACATTGCACAAGAATATATTAGCCAAATATTGATATATACCCTCTTTTACTTTGTTTGCAAGACTTTTTTTACTTTGAGTATTGGTTAGTAAATCCGATATAATCCCGCCTGCAACACCTCCTGCGACAGGAATTAGACCTATTAAAGAAAGCCTTTTTATCTCCGAAAAAATCTCTTTTGAATCCAAGTTTTCAGGCTCCGGTAAAATTTCTTTTATGAATTTCTCTGCCTTTTTATTCCCATTTGTTCTTTCTGTTATTAACTCCACTTCTGATAAAGTGAATTGTCTGTTTTTTGCATTTTTTAAGGTATTAATCAATTCATCATCGTTAATTGATTTATCTGCAATAAATTTGTCTATAGCGTCAGCTTGTTTTTTCAAAACAGATTTTAGCGGAGTATAATCAAGAAGACCTTTAAATATTGTTTTTCCTCCTAATTTAAGTCCCCTTGCACCGATATATGAAGCTCCCACTGCACTCGCTATGGTCACAAAATTTTTTATCCCTTTTTGTATCTGATGTTTTTTGTTTTTATTTTTATAAAAAGTTTCATATCCCCAAACTCCAGCCCCAGTTGTAACTAAAGCTGTCGGCATCGCTGAATGCAATTT
Source organism: uncultured bacterium (assembly GCA_949299435.1). Classification (GTDB taxonomy): domain Bacteria; phylum Cyanobacteriota; class Vampirovibrionia; order Gastranaerophilales; family Gastranaerophilaceae; genus Scatenecus. The sequence continues at coordinate 1,908 of CASGAK010000113.1, read as the reverse complement.
ACTAATCACTGCAGGTTGATCAATATATTTTGCAACTGTTATTACTTTCATTGTACATTTACTCTTTCTTTATAATATTGTTAGTCATGCCTAACAATATTATAAAAACACGCACATGTCAATCACCTTTAACTGAAAAAATAGAAAAACATAAATTACTTAGATCATATCCTTATATTTTTTTATAAAATCAGGGTTTTTCAGGTTATAATCTTTAATAAAATTAGAAAATTTTATAAAATTAGTGAAGCAATTTTCGCTGACAATATGTTCCATTTGACAGGCATTTTCAGATGCTTCTTCTTTTGAAAGTCCTAGTATATTTTCAAAAAACTGACAAAGCCCTTCATGTTTATCAAGAATTTGTTTAGCTAAAATTTCGCCTTGTTTTGTCAACGTAATTTTAGAATAAGGTTCGTAATTAACCAATTTTTTATCTGCAAGAGTATTTAAAGCACCTGTTACAGAAGCTTTTTTTACGTTCAAAGCAATAGAAATTTCAGTTACCTTAGCATAACCGTACTTTAATACCTCTTTATAAATTTCTTCCAAATAATCTTCTTGACTTCGAGAAAGCGACTTCATAATTTTAAAACCTATTTTTGTATTACGTAATTATACAACAATTTTATTTATCAATCAATTAATTCTTTTTTAGATAACTTTTCTTGTTTTTCGATTATTTTCAAGAACTTTTTATACCCATCACCCCATTCCGCCATGGAATCCAGCACAGAAGCAAGACTATACCCGATATCTGTAAGAGTATAATCCACTCTTGGCGGGACTTCGTTATATACTTCACGAATAATTAATCCATCTTGTTCCATCTGCCTCAAATTAGCAGTCAAAACTTTTTGAGAAATCCCACTGACAGACTTTTTTAGCTCCCCAAAACGCTTTGTACCGGGCAAAAGTTCTCGTAAAATTATAATTTTCCACCTCTTACCTATCATTTTTAATGTAGTTTCAACGGGACATTTTGGTAAGTCTTTTGCAAGCATAGTCTTTATTTTCCTTTAGTTACAAAAATATACTATTACGTAATTATTGTACTATGGATTAAAAAATATGTCCAATAAGTTTAAGAGGATTTTTTAAACAAATTTTTGAAAAAATCTGAAACTTTTACTTTAATATTTTTAAACATCTGCGGAGCATTGTGGAGTTTAGCTATTCCAAGCACGCCTGCGACAGTCAAAATAGCTCCAAATAAAATCTTTTTCCAAAGCGGATTTTTGACAATTGTATTATCAGGAAGCGTACTTCTGTACTCATCTTTTACGGGCGGTTTAAGTGCAATAGGCGGAATATTATAAATCGGATACTGCGGTCTGCCGACAAAACGTGCAGGTGCTCCCATGATATAGGCAGATGCATCAAAATCTATAATTCCTGCATCTGCTAACATATCAACACTTGTCGTCCAGTTTGGCAACATAACCTCACCTAAAATTTACTACCTTAAATTTATAAAGTAATTTTAGTCAGAATAATTGCCTTTAATTTTAATTTTATTAAATTATATTAATTTACCATGGGTAATCATCTCTAATTTCCCAGCCGTCAAGCATAATTAAAGCTGAACAACAGGTACCGTTTTTACTAGTGTTGTTACAGGCTGTACAAGCATACGTAGGGGTTGATAATACAGAAGTACCATTTAATATGTCATCTCGTGTAATTTGTCTGTCGTTACATGCAATACCGGGAGGGAATAATCCATATTTTTTAGTACATTCCAAAATCGTTGAGCCGACAGTTTGTGAATTTCCCCAACTCATAAGGAATCTAAATCGGTCATTACCAAGTCTATTAGGCAATTTTTTACCGTTTGTATCAACTATGAACCAAGCTCCATTACCTACTTGGTGTGCCCAATAATATACAGAATACCCGCTTATTGTG
>CASGAK010000112.1 GCA_949299435.1 uncultured bacterium | reverse complement strand
TTTGAAACACTTTGGCTTCCTGGAACAGACCACGCAGGAATTGCAACTCAGAATGTTGTAGAGAAAAAACTTCGAGAAAAAGGGCTTTCAAGATACGATTTAGGTCGTGAAAAGTTTTTGGAAGAAACTTGGAAATGGGCTAACAAGCACAAATCAGCAATTTTGGATCAGTGCAAACGTTTAGGTGCTTCTTTTGACCGTTCAAGAGAAAGGTTTACATTTGATGAAGGGTGTTCAAAAGCTGTAAAAGAAGTTTTTGTAAGACTTTATGAAAAAGGATTAATTTATAAAGGCAAATATATAGTAAACTGGTGTCCGAGATGTAAAAGTGCGATTTCGGATGTAGAAACTGAATACGCAACAGAACAAGGACACATGTGGGAAATTTCATACCCATTAAAAGGTGAATCAGGTGCGATAATTGTTGCAACAACAAGACCAGAAACAATTTTCGGAGATGTTGCAATTGCGGTACATCCATCAGATCATAAATATTCAGAACTTGTCGGAAAAACTGTTGTGATACCTCTTACAGGACGTGAAATTCCGATTATTGCAGATGAATATGTTGATAAGAATTTTGGAACAGGAGCGGTTAAGATTACTCCGGCGCACGATCCAAACGATTATGAAGTAGGAAAACGTCATAATTTGAAACCTATTTGGGTAATTGATGAGGAAGGCAAAATGAAGGCATGCGGAGAAGTTCCGCCGGAGCTTCATGGGTTAGACCGATATGAAGCAAGAGAAAAAATTATTGGAATGCTTTCATATAAGAATTTCTTGTTAAGAACTAGAGATCATGAACACAATGTTGGTAAATGTCAACGTTGTGGAACAACAATTGAGCCATTACTTTCTGAACAGTGGTTTGTAAAAATGGAACCTCTTGCCAAAGAAGCAATTGCCGCAGTAAATGATGGTCGTATAAAATTTGTTCCGGACAGATGGGAAAAGAACTATTTGGGCTGGATGGAAAATATTCGAGATTGGTGTATTTCTCGTCAATTATGGTGGGGACATCAAATTCCGGCTTATTATCATAATGTAACAGGCGAAATGGTTGTTGCAAGGGAAAATCCTGATCCTGAGAATTATACACAAGATCCTGATGTTCTTGACACTTGGTTTTCATCAGGTCTTTGGCCATTTTCAACAATGGGTTGGCCAAATACGGAGTCAGAAGACTTTAAAAAATTCTATCCGACAACTACTTTAGTTACAGGATTTGATATTATATTTTTCTGGGTTGCAAGAATGATTACTATGGGGCTTGAATTTACAGGCAAAGCACCGTTCTCAACAGTGTATATCCACGGTCTTATCAGAGATGAAAAAGGTCAAAAAATGTCAAAATCTAAAGGTAATACAATTGACCCTGTAGAAATTATTGACAAATATGGAAGTGACGCTTTGAGATTTACAATGACGTCTTTATGTATTTATGGCGGTCAGGATATCAAAGTAAGTGATGAAAGATTTGAATATGGACGTAATTTTGCGAATAAAATCTGGAATGCTTCAAGATTTGTATTGATGAATTTATCAGGTGTGGATAATAAAGATATTGATTTCAATAATCTTACAATTGCTGATAAATGGATTTTGAATGAGTTAAATAATACAGCAAAAGAAGTTAATGATAATATTAAAACTTATAGAACAGGAGAAACTGCTCATATTTTATATGACTTCTTCTGGAATAAATATTGTGACTGGTATGTGGAAATTGCAAAAATTCAATTGCAAGATGAAACATTAAAATTGAATACCCAAAGAGTATTACGATATGTACTTGATATGTCTTTGAGAATGTTGCACCCGATTATGCCTCATATCACAGAGCGAGTATGGCAATTAATACCGAAACAGACAGATTGTAAGGCTTTGATTGTAGCTCAATACCCTGTTTATAATGAAAAACTCAGTTATCCAAAACAAGCTAAAGAGATGGAATTGGTATTTGAAACAATTAAGTCATTAAGAAACCTTCGTCAAGGATTTAATATAGCAATGTCTGTTAAATTTGATATAGAAATTCGTGCGGATAAAGAGGAAAAGCCGATTTTTGAAGAAATTGAACCATATATCAAACGTCTTGCTCGTGTAGAGAATATAAAATATGGAACGGATTCCGAGGAGGCTCCTAAAAAGTCAGCAACAGCTGTTGTGTGGGCTTCAAAAATTGTTGTTCCTTTGGAAAACTTAATTGATTTTAACGAAGAAATTGCTCGTCAGCAAAAAAAATTGGATAAATTGACCGGCGAGAAAAAATCTCTTGCAGGTAGGATTAATAACCCGAAATTTGTTGCTAATGCTCCGCAAGAACTTATTCAACAAACAAAAGAAAGAATTGAAGAAATTACCCTTCAGGAAAACACAATTCAAGAACTAATTAATTCACTTAAAAATTAAATACAAACATTAAAGATTATTAATGTTATTTCCAACTCAATTTAAAATTTCTTTAAATTTTGTTAACGAAGTTTAAAAAATATTTACAAATTGAGCAAATTTTGTTACAATAAATAATGTAATTAGTTAATAGCATTGACAATGGAGTAAAGATGGCATCAAGTGAATTAGATTTTGAAGAATTATTAAAAAAATACGACTACAACTTTCAAAAAGGTGATTTAGTGAAAGGGATAGTCTGTGGCTATGACAGTCAAGGTGTAATGGTCGATATCGGAGCAAAAACAATTGCAGTAGTTCCGACTCGTGAAGCTGTTGATAAAGATGAAAATATTGAAGCTAAATTAGAAAAAGGACAAGAATACGAATTTTTAATTATAAAAGAAGAAGATGAAGATGGAAAATTTCTTCTATCTCGTAAAAAAGTTGATTTTGCCTATGCGTGGAAAGAACTTGAAAAAGCTAAAGCTGACGATGAAACTATTCTTGGTACAATTGCAGGAATTGTTAAAGGTGGTGTGCTGGTCGATATCTCTGGCGTGAGAGGTTTTGTCCCATCATCTCAATTGAGAAGCAAAGAGTCTGATTTAGAGGTCGGCGGTAAATTGGAATTAAAAATTCTAACTTTGGATAGTCAGCAAAATAACTTTATCTTATCAAATAAGAAAGTATATGAGGATAGTGCTGTAGAAGCACGTAAGAATGTATTTTCACAAATTGAACCTGGGCAAATAGTTAAAGGTGATGTTGTGAGAATAACTGATTTTGGTGCTTTTATAGATTTAGGCGGTATTGATGGGCTTTTGCCACTTTCTCAATTAAGTTGGAGATGGATTGATCACCCGACAGATATTCTGAAAGTAGGCGATAAGATAGATGTTGAAGTTATTGCTGTAGATCATGACAAACAGCGTGTTTCTTTAAGCCTGAAAAATCTTGAACCTGACCCGTGGCTAGAAGCCGAAAAACAGATTAAAGAAGGCGATAAAGTAGAGGGTACCATTACAAGGATTAAACATTTTGGAGCATTTGTAGAGGTATTCCCTGGTGTAGAAGCATTGTTGCCTCATAATGAAGTTGTTGAATTACAAAATAAAAAAGATAATATTCTTCAAGTAGGAGATAAAATCGAGACTTATATTCTGAAATTCAATCCGACAGATAAGCGTATTGCACTAACAGTTAATGAGCCTAAAATTTCAGAAGAATAATGTAATATAATAATAATGTAACGCGGTACTGTTTTTTAATAAATACAGTACCGCGTTAATTTTATGTAGTTTAATTTAAAAACCGACATTTGATAGTAGTTCTGATAAACGAAATTTATATTTTTTATTCATGCAAATGTAGGATTTTTATATATTGTTGGTGTATATTTCACAAGATATACCGTATAATTATTATAGATTATATTGACTTTTATAAAAATATAATTATATAAAAGAACGAAGTAGGTAATAATTGAATTTTTTATAAGGAGAGAACTTATGGGCATGGCAGCATCACAAGCAAGATATTTAGGTCTGACTGCAAGAAAAACAAATGTTGAATACGAAGGTCAACAAGTAAACCAAGCACGTACCGCATTATCAATGCAATTAAATAATACATTTAATGACCTAATCGCCTTGGAGGTGCCTACAGCTCCAAGTACTCAGGATTATACAACTACTCAGTATTCTTATGAAGATGGTACTGTCGGTGAAACAATTTCCAGTATGACGCCATTGGAAAATGATCCTGATGGATATAATTATTTAGTAACTCACTACCATTATTCAGATGTATTTACTGGTATAGAAAATAAAAAGCGTAATCCTCAGGTATATGTAAGTGATAGAGTTGATAATAAAGAGATTGATGAAAATAAAATTCAAAGTACTGAAGATATAAATACAGGTGAAAAGACATACAGTGTCAATGGTAAAGAATGTAGTGTATATGATGAAAATGATGCGGATCAAAAAGCTGTATATGATGAATTAGTAAATAGTTATAGTGATATTAAAAATGCAGATCCGCAAGATCTTTTAACATATAAAGATGCTGGTGGCAATATCCATTTCATGTTAAAGGATCAATTAGAAAATGCAGATACAGGTGTATCAGATGCATCAGATTATTATATTAAAAACTCTAAACCGACAATGGATACAATTGCAGCAAATACTGTTACAAAATCAACGAATGCTCAAACTGGAGAAGCTACATACTCAGTAAATGGTAATGCTTGCAGTAAATATGATGAAAACGATCAAGAATTAAAAACAGCTTATGACAAGGCTGTATCAGAGAACGCAGCATTAGGAAAGATAAATCCAGACCAGTTATATACATATAAAGATTCTGATAATAATATACATTTTGTTTCAGAGGTCGATTTAGATGGAATTATGACTGGTGCTGCAGCAGGTAATGATTATTCAGTAGCTTCAGGAGTACCTACGATGATAGGTAATATAGAATTATCAGTGTATGATCCTACAGATAAAGAACAAAGTGCAGCTTATGAACAAATTTTGAAAGATTGGCCAAATTCAGTATTTGCAAATACTGATTCTACAATCTATACTTGGGAAAGTAATGGTCAAAGATACTTTGCCTGTGGTGAAGAATTGATGGCATCTTGGAATAGTGCTCCTGATTCTACCAAACCAACAGAAAATCAAAATACACTGAATTATTATTGTGCTCAGAATGTGTCAACTAAAATTGAAGTGACAGAAAGAGCATTAATAGATTTTAATAGTGAAGGAAGAGCAGAAACAATAAGATTTGAGGATTCTTCAGTAGTAAGAACACTTAATACAGAAACTGTGACTGATGAAGCTGCTTATGAAGATGCAATGAATCAATATAATTATAATCAAGCAGTTTATGAAAAAGCGATAGAAGATATTAATGCTAAAACTGAAAAAATTCAAGAGCAAGACAGAACATTAGAATTAAGACTTAGACAGCTTGATACAGAGCAAGAAGCACTGCAAACCGAAATGGAAGCGGTTAAAAAAGTAATTGAGAAAAACATTGAATCTACATTCAAAACATTTGAATAATAGATAAAAGAGGTTAAAATGGCATATAAAAATGACAGTTATTTGGTAATAGCAAACAAATTTGGCTCAGCAAGCGGAGATGCAAAAGCACAATTGTTTGAAACATATGATAAACTTCGTGACTTGACCGTATCAGGAAGTGGTACCGGTACAGGTTTTGAAATGGCAGGCAGTTTTTTATATAGAATGGCGAGTTTGTTTGCACCATCATCTTTTGCTACTGTATTCGGGGCTTCTGAGTCAATGAATGTGCCAGGTACATCATATGCATCTCAGTATTCAGGCAGTTCAGCTTTTGGCTTAGATTCATTGTATAACTATTCAGGTTTTCCAGGTGGCGGAGCCGCACCAATATCTTGGGGGTTAGACGGGTATGCTACAGGTGGTGCTTCTTCAATTCTGTCAGGTTGGGGCACTGATACCGGTGTTGCTACAGGCTATGCCTCTGGTATTGGAGGAATTGCTGATATTGCAAGTGCTGCAGCCTATGGTGTAGGTACAGCAAACGGTTTCGGTATGGCTGCAAGAAATATTGTCCTGCCTATTGCTGGTGTGATTTCCGGCTGGGGCGGTATAATGCAGGCAGCAGCTCCGTATTTGGGCGAATATGGACTTCCTGCACTTGTAATGGGTAACTTGATGCAAGGTACAACTTCTGCAGCTTTGGCAGCTTATCAAAATGTAACCGGTAATATCACAGCAAATGCTGATGTAATCCTTTCAAATAAAGTTAGAAATATTGAAACTGTATGCAAAATGCTTGATACACAGGGTGATGTTGTTAAAAAGATGCTTAAAGAATCAATTGATGGTGATTCAAAAGCTATCCAAAACCTCTAGTGTACTTGTTTTGTCCTGATATAATAAGGACTTATTGCTTTAAATGTTACAATATCAGAGGTTTTAGTGACTAAGAATAAAGAATTGGAAGACTTAAATCGTCAAATAAAAGAAAATCCGGACAATATTAATCTTTATTGTCTGCGTGTAGATTTGCTAGTAGCAAATAAAAATTATAAAAGTGCTATAAAAGATTGTAAACGAATGATTTCTATTTCTCCCAATTCTGCTCTTGGATATTACGGTTTAGGTAAAATTTATATGCAAACGGGACGGTATAAAAAATCCGTTGAGTTGTTTTCAAAAGTTATTGAACTTGAACCTGAAAATATCTATTATTATGGCACTCGTGCTAATATTAAATATTTTATGAAAAATTTTTCAGGTGCAATTGAGGACATTTCAAAGGCAATAGAATTAGATACAAACTTTTCACAAAGTGATGTTTTATTGTCTAATCGTGCTGCTTATTATGAAGCAATACAAGATTATAAATCTGCGTTGAGTGATTATCAAAAAGTATTTGAACTTGACCAGCAAAATAAAGATATTTTATATAAAATTGAAAATTGTCGTATGCATCTGCGGGAAGGGTGGACGAAAGAAGATTATCTTAAACAGGTTGAAATAGAGTCAGATGATTACTTCAACTATTGTGCTCTAATGTATTTTTGTCAGGAAGCCGGAGAATTCAAACAAGCTGAAGAATATTTGTCTAAATGTATTGAATTATTCCAAGTGCGATTTAGCTGGCAACCAACATATCTTTTTGGAGTTCGTGGTGATTTGAGAGTTAAATTAGGTGATTTTGACGGTGCGATTGAAGATTATAAAAAGCAAATAGAACCTGATATGAGTGATCAAGCTGCTGCCTGTTGCTTTTGTAAATTAGCAGGTGTTTATTATAAGCAAAATCAACTTGATAAAGCTGTCAATAATTATGAAACAGCAATAATGCATTATAAAGATTGTGCTAACCTTTACAAAAAAACTGCAGATGTGTATAAAGAACTTAAAAATTTTGAAAAAGCCGATGAATATTATAAAAAAGCTAAAAATTCAGACAAAAGGAACGGCAAATCTTACGGTTATGTTGAAATCCTTAATAAAATATTTAAATTTGTAAAATTTTTTAATAAGTCCTAAAGTTTTCTTTTAATTTTGTCGAAATATATTCTGTAATGACACCCAAAAAAGTGGCTTACAACGTTAAGACATGTTAAGTAAAACCGAAAATCATGTCAATTATTCGGCACAAGATGTTTTTATATAGTTGTAGGTCTAAAGTGTAAAGGAATAATATGTTTCGAGATACTTTAGAGATGAATATGAGGCGATTTGTA
>CASGAK010000111.1 GCA_949299435.1 uncultured bacterium | reverse complement strand
CATTTGTAGCACAGAATTATGGTGCTGGTAATATAAATCGAGTTCGATACGGAGTAATAAAAACATCAGGTATAAATTTAATTTTAAGTGTAGTTATGGCTTTTGTAATGAGGTATTGGGGCACTGATATCGTCGGAATTTTCATCGGACATGACAAAACGGAAGTAATTAAAATTGCACATGATTATCTTTGGATTAGTACTATTTTTTACTTTTTCCTAGGACAAATTTTCATATTCAGAAACGCTCTGCAAGGCATGGGAAAACCGCTTATACCACTGACATCTTCATTTGCGGAACTGATGATAAGATCTTTTGCAGCAGTATATTTAGCTGTAAAATTCAGTTATTACGGAGTATTTTATGCAGGTCCGATAGCTTGGGTTACAGCATCAATTGTCGTATCAGTCGGATACTTTATCAATATTAAAAAAGTTATCTTTGAAAGAAAATTTCAATTGACACAAAAGTCACTTGAAGAATAAAATATTTCATGTCAAAATCACAACAGGTCAAAGGTGTTAATAAAAAAGGAGAGAATCATGTCAACATTTATTGAAGATATTGTAGCCCGTCAAATTCTTGATTCACGAGGCAATCCGACAATTGAAGTCGATGTAAAGTTATCAGGCGGAATAATTGGCCGTGCAGCAGTTCCTTCAGGAGCTTCGACAGGTATTTTTGAAGCCCATGAACTACGTGATGGGGACAAACATGTTTATGGCGGAAAAAGCGTTATGAAAGCCGTAAATAATGTAAATAACATCATAGCACCTGAGCTTATCGGAGAAAAAGCTACTCATCAAAAAGAAATTGATACTTTTATGATTGACATGGACGGTACGGAAAACAAATCCAAACTTGGAGCAAATGCCATTTTAGGGGTATCTTTAGCTTGTGCGAAAGCTGCTTCTATGGCTTATGATATGTCTTTATACAGATATTTAGGCGGAATAAATGCCTTAACGCTTCCTGTGCCAATGATGAATATTCTAAACGGCGGTGCACACGCTGATAATAATATTGATTTTCAGGAATTTATGATAGCTCCTGTCGGTGCGGAATGCTTTCACCATGCAATCCAAATGGGAGCAGAAGTGTTCCATACTCTAAAATCTATTTTGAAATCAAAAGGACTAGCAACCTCAGTCGGTGACGAGGGCGGATTTGCACCGAATTTAAATTCAAATTCAGAAGGTGTAGAAGTAATAATTGAAGCGATAGAAAAAGCAGGATACTCAACTGATGATGTAAAAATTTGTCTTGATGTCGCTTCAAGCGAATTTTATGATAACGGTATTTACAAATTAAAAGGTGAAAACAAAGAGTTAAACAGCTCTGAAATGGCCGGATTTTTAAAGGAATGGACGGAGAAATACCCAATTATTTCGATAGAAGACGGAATGGCAGAGCAGGATTGGGACGGTTGGGAATTATTAACACGAGAAATAGGCTCTAAATGTCAGCTCGTAGGTGATGATCTTTTTGTCACAAACACTCGACGTCTTGCTGAAGGTATAAGACGCCATGTTGCAAATTCAATTCTTATCAAAGTGAACCAAATCGGTACACTCTCTGAAACTTTAGATGCCATTTCAATGGCACATGCAGCAGGATATACTTCTATAATCTCACACAGATCAGGTGAAACTGAAGATTCATTCATTGCAGATTTAGCTGTTGCTGTAAACAGCGGACAAATTAAAACAGGTTCTATGTCCCGTTCTGACAGAATCGCTAAGTACAATCAATTATTAAGAATTGAACAAAAACTTGGTTCTGCTGCTAAATACCTCGGATTAAAAGCCTTTAATGGACAAAAAAAATAAAAATTAGAACAATTTTAGCAGAATAAATTTGTATTAGTAAGGTGCATCGTTTTGAGGCACCTTACTTGTTGTTATCCTTAAATTGCAATTGCACAGTTGAAAAAAATTTGGTATAATGAATAAGTAAATTTATAAAATTGATATAAATGAAAGGAGCTGAAAATGATGATTATACCTAAGAAAGCACCAGGGGGGGGGGGCTTAAATAACTTTCCTCATTGTGCTTTTGCTAAGTTTTTGTTGCATTTAGACCAATATGCATTTACTTTAGCAGAAGTTCTTATTACTCTTGGAATTATTGGCATTGTCGCCGCTATGACACTACCTGCGTTAATCGCTAATCATAATAAAAAGGTTATTGAAACTAGACTTAAAGCATTCTATTCTACTATGAATCAAGCTATCGTCAGAGCTGAAGCTGATCTTGGTGATAAAAAGTACTGGCTTTTGGAAAGGTCAGATAATTGTAAAGCAGATGCATACAGTGAAGCCTGTATAAGAGAGGTTTATGATACTTATTTGAAGAAGTATCTTAACACACATAAAGTTGTTTATAGGAGTGAATTTTGTGATGTAAGTAATAGATCTGGTTCGCTTTGGATATATTTTTCTAATGGTAGCGGTGTAAAAATAGGGAGTCTAGGAAGAGATTATTTTTTCTATCCAGTCGCTTCTAAAATGGATAAAAAGGATCGTGTTTATTGTAGGGATTATTTTTCTTTTGGTTTGTATCCCAATACAACAAATCAATCAATGAAAGAGGTTCATGGAAACAAAGGCATAGAACCTTACGTAAGTAGTAGCTGGGACGGGACAAGAGATTGGCTTGTACAACATAAATCCTGTACTAAATTAATCCAATTAAACAACTGGGAAATTCCTGAGGATTAT
>CASGAK010000110.1 GCA_949299435.1 uncultured bacterium | reverse complement strand
TTGGTCGGTTTGCAATACTTTTATTTTTTTACCTCTAAACGGGTATTTTCGCGGTGCCCCCCCCCCCGTAAATCCTCTCATAGCGTGCATTTCCAGCTCCTTTCATCTTTTATAGGTTTTCATCGTCTACTTATTTATTATAACAATTTTTTCTATCCAATGCAAGAGTTTTCTAAATCATGAGAGTTATCAGCGGGTATTTTTCAATGCGTCAGAACAACGCACACTAATGCTTAAAAGTTTAAATCGACGCAGAAATTCCAAAATAAAATTTTCTTGACAATAATGTAGAGAGCAATAACTGCAAAGACAAAATAATAGCCGCTACTGCGGCTTTATCTCATTGTAAAAGGTTAGTGTGTAGGAGAAAATAAAGAAAAAGAAAATGGTTTTATACTCATGGTATACCCGTTATATTTTTTTATATAACATATATTTGTTATATCTTTAACATATCTTAATGATATATAATATAACTAATCGTTTCAAACCTTAATAAAAAATTGCAATAGAAAATTATTTACAGTAAAATACTGCATATAATTTAAGATGGCGGGGTAATTATTAATGGAGATTACGGCAAAAAATCTTGTAAAAATATATGGCGACAGAAGTGTTGTAAATGACATTTCCTTTAACATGAATAAGGGAGAGGTAGTATGTCTTTTAGGGCCGAACGGTGCAGGTAAAACAACAACTTTTTACATGGTAGTAGGACTTGTTAAACCCAATAAAGGTCAAATTTTACTAGATGGACAAGATATCACAAGCTGGCCAATGAATATAAGAGCAAAAGCAGGTATCGGATATCTTCCTCAAGAGGCCTCTATTTTCAGAAAACTAACCGTTGAAGACAACATAAAACTTGTACTTGAAATGAATGATAAGCTGACAGAAGATGAGAAAAAACGCAAACTGGAAGAACTTTTAACAGAATTTGGGGTTTTAAAACTTCGCAATTATTCTGCAGTATCACTATCCGGCGGTGAAAGACGACGTGTCGAAATTGCAAGAGCTTTAGCTGCGAGTCCTGATTTTATGCTTTTAGACGAGCCTTTTGCCGGCATCGACCCCATTGCAATTGGTGAAATTAAGGATAACATAAGAAAAATATCACAAGATAAAGGACTTGGTGTACTTATCACAGACCACAACCCAAAAGCAACATTATCTATTACTGACAGAGCTTATGTAATTTTTGATGGAAAAATTAAAATACAAGGCAGAAGCCAAGATGTAGCTGTGGATCCTGTCGCTAAAGAATTTTATTTAGGAAAGGATTTCGCACTATAATGAAGCAATTTAGGCTCACTGTATATGACAAATATATTTTTACACAAGTATTTTTTGCGGCTTTTGTATCAATTTTGCTATTCACCGTAGTTTGGATAGCACCTGAAATGCTTTTAAACACTATTAAAAGGACACTTGCAGGTGAATATGGCATTAAAACCGCAGTTTTAATTCTTACTTACGAATTACCTAAAATTTTAGGTAAAGCATTCCCTGTAGGGTTATTACTTGGTACATTATTCACATTTGATAAACTCAGCAAAGACAGTGAGTTGACAATATTTAGAGCTGTTGGAATGTCATTTTACAGAATACTTGCCCCTGTGCTTGTGCTTAGTTTTTTAGTGACAGGACTTTGTTTTGTGACTTATGACAAATTAATTCCGATGTCTTGCCAAAAATTGCAAGCAATAAATGGGGTAAGACCTACTACTCAATATATCTATACTCAAAAAGATGATTCGGGACACCCGACAAAAGCTGTCGTTGTATCAAAGTTTTCATTAGGGGATATGCAAAATATTATCGTACTTGATTTTTCTAAAAAATTGTATTCTGACGTACATCAGCTTTCCGAGATTTATGTCGCTAAAACCGGTAAATGCTTAGAAAATAAATGGATTTTAAATGATATTACTAAATACGTAATTACATCAGATGGAATTTTTAAAGATATTTTAAAACTTGACAGTATGAGCATTCTTGATGGTAAAGCATCTCAAAATGCTTATACACTTATGATGTACAGCACAAAAAGAGATAGAGATATTACAAATAATGATTTAAAAAATTATATATCACTTTTAAAAGAAGAAAATATGACTGAAGAATACAGATTTATGTTAAATAAATATTTTCAAAGGTTTTTCCACCCGTTTGTTTGTGTACTCTTGGCTATTATGGGTACGCTATTAGGATTTAGTAAACCAAGAGAGCAAAGATTAGTCGGATTTACAATTGCTATAGGGTGCATATTTATATATTATATAACCCTGCCGTTTTTCGACTTGCTCGCAGAAAAAGGTATATTACCACCGCTTGTCACAGCAATATTCCCACCACTTGCGTTTTTAATGTGTATTATTGCTTTTTACAAATCTAAGGATCTATAAACTATGAAAAAATTTTTATTAATTCTGTCAATATTACTTTTAGGGAATTTTTCTCTTGCTGCAGAGCCTATCGAGGTAAATTTTGATGATGGAATTTATCATATTATTTTGCATGGAGAAAAGATAAAAAAACAAATAAGATTTACATCTAGTGAAACTCTTATTACAAATAAAGAGATGCACAAAAATACAAAGGCTCTTTTAACTATTAATGCAGGATTTTTCGATCCGCAAAACCAAAAAACTATTTCTTACATAACAAGTGATTATGTAAATCTTGAAGATCCGAGGTTTAATGAAAACCTTTTAAATAACCCTGTATTGAGAAAAAATCTTAATAAAATTTTAAACAGAACAGAATTCAGAATATTAGAATGTAATGATGAGGGACCAAAATACAGGTATGAAATAGCTCCTCACAATAGTTCTGTCACTTTCGGCTGTATCATTAGAACTGCAGCACAAGGTGGGCCTTCTATTTTACCTAATTTAAATCTTGAAGAAGAGTTCTTTATAGAAAAAAAGAACGGTGAAATAATTCGCGAATCTTGTTCTGTTCTACAAAAAACTGCAAGAACAATAATCGGACTAAAAGACGGTGAAGTTCATATTCTAATTATTACAGACGAGCACCCTATGGATTTATATGAAGTACAAGACTACTGCAAAAAACTCGGACTTGAACGGGCAATGGCATTCGATGGAGGAAGCTCTACCTCACTTAATTACAAAGATATCGAAGTGATTTCAACTAAAGGTGACGGAGCTGGCAGAAGTGTTAAATCGTTTATGCAGGTATTTAAATAACTGCAGCTTTAATTTTTTCTATCATTTCGTTCAATGACATTCCATATTTTATCTCTGTATCGGTATGTTCTTTTGTTGATATCAATGATTGGTAAATTTTTTCTGCCCTTTGTCTGTCAATACCTATTTTTTCCAAGTCTTCGTATATTTTAGAATTTATTTTTGCAGCCAAATTATTATCAAAAATAATTTGTTTTTCGATATCGTCTTTATTTATATCTGGTTTTTGTAATTCCGATATTTTTTTATTTGCTTTTTTAGAGTTTTCAATCAGACTATTAAAAAGTGATTCCACGTTATCAGTTTTAATATTATCTGCTTTAAGCTCCTCTATAACTTCATTAATTGTCTTTTTAGCAACAGATGTGTCTGAAGATAATCTTTCTATCATAAAATCAGCATCTTCTTTTGTTATACCTTGCATCAAATCATATTCAAATGCGGCTTTACGAATTTCTGAAATACGTGGACTGTATTGAAACCCCAGCATATATCTATTGGCTGTTGGGAATTTTATATCTATCCAATCTTGTCTGTTTTTTAAACGATTTACATTGTCACAATTAATCTTGGATTCGGTTAAAAGATTTCTTATTTTTATAATATTATCCACATGAAAATCATATGCACCTTTATATTCATTTTTATAGCCAAATCCTGAATATACCAAACTTCTTGAAAAATCACTGTCCGGTTCATATGCTATTAAATCACTCAAAATTTGATTTTTATACTGAGGATTATCTTTAATAAATTGTATTGCTTTTTTAGCAATTTCTATATTATTTTCCCCGTCATATTTACCTAATGTAAATAAAATATATCTATCTGATTCTTTAAAATCCAAAGTCTTTATAAATTCTAAGTATCTATCAAATTCTTTAAGCTGAACATCGCCTTTTAAGTTTTGTATTTTTCTTTCAGTGTTTGTAAAAAAGGCAGCTTTTTCAGCTGGAGTTTTAGCTAATTCATATCTAGAATAATTAGAAGATTCTCCAAATAAAAATTTATATTCAGGGTTTGAATTTAAAAACTTGTCTAATTTTTCAGAAATTCTCGTTTTATTATCGAGTTTATAAGCATTAATTTTAAATATATTATTATTATCAAGCTCTAGAGGTTTTATATTTTTGAGGAAGTCTAAAAAGCAATCAAATTGCTCATATT
Organism: uncultured bacterium; assembly: GCA_949299435.1. Classification (GTDB taxonomy): domain Bacteria; phylum Cyanobacteriota; class Vampirovibrionia; order Gastranaerophilales; family Gastranaerophilaceae; genus Scatenecus. The sequence continues at coordinate 1,786 of CASGAK010000110.1, read as the reverse complement.
GATCTTCATAAGACATGCCGTCAAATACTGAGGAAATATTTTTGAAAAAATCATTTTGTTCTATAGGTGAATTACATTTGTTAAAATTTTTATAATTAATCACCGACTTGAAATCATCAGGATTTAGCTCTGTTTTTGCCAATCTTTCTTCTTGCAGCGGAAAAATTCTTATAAATTCTTGTTCTACAGGTTTTTTTCTTACTTTTTTCAATTCTGACTTTATATCTTCAGCAACTCCGGGCAATTTTTTTCTAAAGATACCAGCATCTTTCCCTATACATAATCTTGCAATCAAAGCCAGTGCCAATATTCCTCCGGAAATTTTACAAGCCTGCTTATAAAATTCGTCACCACTTTTTTTGTTATTGGGATTATTTTGCACAATAACAGGAGCATCACCATAAAATGATGTTGCCCCTGTTTTATTCGTAGTTATTCCTGTCACTCTTAAAATTTTCATGGTTAACCTTTTAGCCATTGTTTCAAAACTTGTAAAATTATTTTTTTGCTAAAAAGTTTATTTTTTTACATAATTTAACTATTTTACAAAAAAGCTGGCATTTACATTTGCGTAAATTTTAACAACTCCAACCTCAATAGGAGTAGAAGCCCCTGCTGACTCAGCTGCTACACTATCTGCCATTAAACTTTTATTCATTTGGTTATACATAACACGAGTCACAGCATTTGGACTACAGCTTCCGTTTAGAGATTTTACACCCACTATTGATGATCCTGCGGCTTTAACCAATGTATCGGCCTGTGCTCTTGCCTTTTTAGTAGCTGATGTCAATAAAGCATCACATTCATGCTCATATTTGGATACTGAAAAATTCAAATTTTCAACATCTGTAGCACCTAATGCTATTGCTTTATCAATTATACTGCCTACTTTGTCTATAGATTTTGTATTTATCACAATTGTATTTGAAACTTCATATTTATCAAAATTTCTTTTACTTCCTGAATAGCTGTATATAGGATTTGCTCTGAAATTTGTTGTTTTTACATAATCGCCATTTTCAGGATTAATCATAGCTTTTATTGCTGCATATATTTTATCTGAAATTTCTTTATTTTCAGCAGTTGCATTCTGCATTGACTTTTTGTCGTTAGTAACTACCGAAACAGAAATTTCAGCAGTGTCAGGAACTAACTTTTTGTTAGAAGATGCACTTACTGTAACATAACCTCTTTCATCTTCACCATTCGTTGCAGCATTTACTGAATTTACCGCTATGCCCGCAATTAATGCGACTGATGCAGCTGCAATTAAAAATCTTTTCATAATTTCTCCTTATCCTTTTCTTTTGATGAATCTTCTAACTCATTCACTTTATTAATATCTTTTAATTCATCTGTTTTTAAAAGCATTGAATTAATTTTATGAGCCTGAGCCTGAGTTCTAATTTTCTCCATAAGATCTTTTATTTCAGACTCACTGAGCTGAGATGGTCTTTTAAGTTCGACAAAACTTTTATCTCTATTGAAAACATATATACTGAGAGCAACAATTACCCACAAAAGTACACCCTGAAATACATTTATTTGAGGAATTACCTCAACAGCGTTGCTTACCATATTCCATATACACATAGCAACAAGCCCGGGAAAACCCACAAATCCCATAATCAGACATATAATTACGAACAGCGTAAAAATTAATCCTCTTAATCCGGATATTTGTATTATCCTAGCATTTTTTCTCATATACACACTTCCTTTTTATTAATTTGGGGAATTTGCCTTAATCATTTCAAGAAATTCATCTTCTGTCAATATTATA
>CASGAK010000109.1 GCA_949299435.1 uncultured bacterium | reverse complement strand
CAATGCAAAAATCGCTGAAGCCTACCGCTCAGATTCAGTTTTTCTTGATGCTCAAATTGACAGGTATTTAAATTTGAATAATTGTAAAAATGCAAATAAATTATATTTTTATGATTTTGATTCTGAAATGGCAATTTATGGGTTGGAAGACGGGTTTGCACCTGATTTGAAACATGGCGGTATTCGCTACGTTAATAAAAAACTTAAAGATATGAACGAATTAGGAATTTACTATAATGATGCTACACCGAGTAATTTTATTGAAAAGGACGGTAAATTAATAGTTATAGATATTGGGGAATCTTCTTTTATAGATCCTCTGCGTCCCGGGATTCCTCATTTACATTTTGATTTGCCTAATTGGGCAGGACGTGCATTACCGGATTTAAGAATGTTGCAATTATAGATTATTCTCTTTTTGTTATTTCATCTGCTTTTGCCAAAAATTCCATTATGTTCAAAACTTTCGGCAGGTCTGAGCTTTTTTTACCGATAGCAAAATAGCCCTCTTTTATCCCTAAAATACAAGCAGGACAAGTTGTAAGTACATAATCAGCTTTGGTGGCTGCTATATTTATTGCTTTATTTTTGGCAAGTTCCATTGAAAGTTTAGGGTTATTAATTGCAAACTCTCCTGCAAAACCACAGCATTCATCAAAATCTTTCATTTGAATGTATTCGACATTTTCGCAATTTTGGAACAGTTTTTCTATAAAATTACAATTTTCAAGGTGACAAGGTTTGTGGAATGTTACTTTAATATGTTTGGAAAATTTAAATTTGATGTTTTTGTCAGCTAGAAATTCAGCCGCATTAATTACTTTTAATTCTCCATAAGATTTTAAAGTGCTCTCGCAGCTTGCACAGTCTGTTAAAATATAATCATATTCACAGTTAAGCATTTCTAAATTGCGTTGTTTAACTTCCTCAAATCTTTCTAAATTTCCGCTTGATAAAAAAGGCAGTCCGCAGCATTCAAAGTCTTTTTCGATTAGTTCTATATTGAAATTTTTGAATACTTTTTTTAAATTTACCTCTCCTTTCGGAAAAACATTATTTACACAGCCTTTGAAGTAGATTAATTTAGTTTTTGCACTATTCTCGCAGGGTAATTCCGTATTTTTTGATAAGTGAAAATTTTTGAACAGATTGATAAAATTCCCGAAAATAGCTCGGCTCTGTAATAATTTTTTACATTTGCCCCTAAAGGTATCTTTTGCATACTGATATTTTGCGGTATTGAAAATTTCGCAAACATCAATCCCGCTAGGGCAAAAGTCTTTGCATTTTCCGCATTTTAGACACATATCAAGGTATTTTTCTATATTTTTATTGAGTTTTAAATCCCCTTTCAAAACTCCTTGAAACATTATAAATTTTCCCTTGGATACGGCACAGTCGTTTCCTGTAATTTTATATACAGGACAAACTGACTGACATAACCCGCATTTGGAGCATTTATTTATTTCATCGGCATAGTCTTTTAATTCTTTCATAATTAAATAATAGCATAACTATTAAAAATAAGGATAATCGTCTTTGATTTGCCAACTGTCACCAATTATTTTAGCTGCACAGGTACTTCCTGTGCTTGCACAAAGTCTGTCTATTTCAGATTTTTCTAAATCATACCCGTAAGGTTGTACTCCGTTTTTTTCAGTCCTTGTAAATTGAAAAAAATCTCGACCGTATCTGTTAGGATTTTTGGGACCATTTAAATCAACGTATATGTTATTATCTTTATTAGCTGTTGTCCCTGCTGCTGTCGAAATTGCGACAAAAGTTCCATCTGTTAAGATTATGCTGACTCTAAGTGGTAAATTTACACAAGTTAGTGTACTAGTCTTGTCTGTACCGTTTGTTCTTGCTGTCCAAGGAGTTATGCTTTTATATCCGCATTCTTTGTAGGTCTTGCATATTTTAGGGTCTTTGAAATAAGGTTTAAAGTATATCTCAAAATATTTTTCCGCTCCTAAATTTAATGAATCTTCCCAGTATTTGTACTCCCCGTTTTGTAACTGTGAAAGATTTAGTGCTTGATTCAGTATAGTATATACTTTTTGTAAATGTGCAATTGTAACGTTTTTTTGGTGATTAGCTATCAATGCAGGTAGTGTCATTGCTGCTACTATTCCAATAATCCCCAGCGTTATCAATACTTCTGCTAAAGTAAAAGCATGTTTCATTTGTCTCCTTTATCATAATTAAAATTACTAACGTATGTGTTGATTGTTACACATATTCGTTCAGTTGTCAATAAAAAATTAAATTTATTTAAGTAAAACTAAACTAAAAAGTAAAATAATTAATAAATAAATGGAGCATTAAATGATTATAAATGAGTTAAAAAAAGTTCTACTTGATGTAAATATATCATTAACGGAGTTGGCAGAGGCTTTAGGAAAAAGACTTAACAAGCATTATTCACTAAATAATTTGTCAAATAAACTACGAAATGAAACGATAACCCATCGAGAAATGCTTATAATAGCAGATATTTTGGGGTATGATTTAAAATTTGTAAGACGCGAGGAAAAACGTTAGACAATAGCTCCATGGCTTGCGTCTTGAACGTTTTTGGCATATTTAGCAAGATAGCCGGATTTTATCTTGGGTTCAAAAGTTTTTAATTCCTTTTTTCTTTGAGCAAGTTCGTCATTATTAACTAAAAGCTCTATTTTTCTGTTTGGAATATCTATTTTTATTTTATCGCCATCTTTTACAAGAGCAATCACACCGCCTTTAGCGGCTTCAGGGCAAATATGTCCGACACAAATTCCCCTTGTGGCACCTGAAAATCTTCCATCTGTAATTAAAGCACATTTTTTACCAAGTCCTTTACCGACTAAAAGAGAGGTCGGAGCAAGCATTTCTCTCATTCCAGGACCGCCAGATGGACCTTCGTATCTGATTACTATTACATCACCTGGTTTGATTTTATCATTTTCAAGAGCTTTCATAGCTTCTTCTTCGCTGTCAAAAGTTAGGGCATTACCTTCAAATTCATAGCATTCAGGGGCAACTCCGGAGATTTTTATTACGCAACCGTCTTGTGCAAGGTTTCCATAGAGCACGCCAAGTCCTGCTTCGGTGTAGTTTGAATTTTCGTACATTGGGATTATTTCAGTATCAATGTAAGCGTTCTGTGCAATTTCTTTATTTGTTACTTTTGATACAGTATTAGTTTCAAAAAGCTGTTGATCTAGCGACTTTATGACAGCAGGGATTCCCCCTGCATTGTGAAAATCACTCATTGTAAGTTTTGATGAGGGATTTATTTTTACAATCTGATGAATTTTTCTGCTCAATTTATCAAAGTCATCTATTGTAATATCCAGCTCAGCTGCATTTGCGATTGCAAGTAAATGTAAAAACGTGTTAGTGGAGCCTCCGAGTGCTAAAGAGGCAATGATTGCGTTCGTGAGGCTTTTATTATTAATTATGTCGGTTGGTTTTGTATTTGATTTTACAAGTTCTACAATTTGCATACCGCTTTCAAAGGCAATTCTTCGCTTACGTGAGGATACAGCTGAAGATGATGCACAATATGGAAGTGACATTCCTAGAATTTCAGTCAAACAAGCCATGGTATTTGCCGTATACATACCTTGACAAGCCCCTGCTGAGGGACAGGATTCTTCTTCCATAAGGTCAAGAAATTCTTTGGATATTTCACCTTTTCTGTATTTTCCTACGGCTTCAAAGGAGCCTGTGACCATTGTAAGTTTCGTTTCATGTTGACAATTCCCGTCGAGCATCGGGCCTGCTGTGACAATTATTGCGGGAATATTTAGCCTTAATGCACCAATAAGCATTCCTGGAGTTATTTTATCGCAATTTGAAAGCAGCACAATCCCATCAAGTTGATGTGCAGCAGCTACACTTTCTACACAATCAGCAATTAAATCCCTTGAAGGTAATGAATATCTCATTCCGCTATGTCCCATAGCTATACCGTCGCAAATGGCAGGTACTCCAAATACAAATGCCTGACCGCCGTTTGAATGGATACCTTTTTCAATTTGTCTTTCCAAATCTCGCATTCCGATATGCCCGGGAACCAGATCTGAAAAAGAGCTTGCTATACCTATAAAAGGTGCATTCATATTTTTTTTGCTTACTCCTGTCGCCATTAAAAGTCCGCGATGAGGAGTTCTTGCTATACCTGTTTTTATGTTGTCACTTTGCATAATTTAGCCTAATTCTACTTTTTCAATATTCCAATTTTCGTCCCATTCAATATAGCCGTTTAAATTTACGCGATGATATATGTATGGGTTTTCAATAAATTGCGGGTTGAAAAGCCCGACGGTATGAAGCCGTTTTATTATATCGGGAATTAATGCGGTGCTACCTGCAAGGGTACCTTCTTTAGAGGTTGCTCTTATTCCGTCATAATAAATTTTTTCGTCTGCAAAAACCATTTCAGTTAAATTACTTTTTGTAATCGGCAGACTGTCACTTATCAAAATAATTCTATCGACCGGCTTTTGTCTGAATACCAATTTTAGAGCATCATCTGATACGTGGATACCGTCTGCAATAATTTCTGTATAGATATGGTCATTAACTAAGGCAGATAGTGCTGTTGAAACGCCTCTATGTGCAATACCGCTCATTGCATTGAATAGGTGAGTTACACCTCTGCAGCCGGTTAGATGACCGCCTATACAATGTCCTGCTTGGACAATTACTCCTTTATTCCATAAATACCTAATCAGTCCGTCATCAAATTCAGGAGCTAGAGTAAGTATTTTTATAAAGGGATCTTCTATTGTCGAATAGTTTTCAATAGTGGGTTTCATAAAGTATCTGGGGTTATGAATGCCTCTTTTTTCTGCATTCATAAAGATTCCTTCCATATGAATCCCTAAGATTTTTGTCATATCAGATGTTTGTTTTGCTGCTGCTTGTTTTATAATCTCTATTTGATGTTTTATGTTAATTATATTGTCAGTGACAAGTGTCGGGTAAATTCCACCGATACCGTATTTTGTCATTTCTCTTGTCAAGTATAATATTTCTTCAACATTTGCTTTGTTAAAATCGACACCGAAAGCTCCATGGCAGTGTTGGTCTATTAAAAGTTTTGTTCTCATATTACGCTTCCCTCAAATACTTTTCTTGCTTCTTCTCTGTCATCAAAATGTATTGTTCTGTCTTTCAAAATTTGATAATTTTCATGTCCTTTGCCTGCTATTACGACAACGTCGTTATTTTCAGCAATTGTCTTTAATAAAGCGATTGCATGCCCTCTATCTGGCTCTACAATTACAGTTTCAGGATTTACATTTTTTAAACCGGCTATAATATCAGTGATAATCTGTTGGGGATCCTCACTTCTTGGATTATCACTTGTGATAATTATTTTATCTGCAATTTTTTCAGCTATAGCACCCATTTTAGGTCGTTTTGTTGCATCTCGGTCTCCGCCGCAGCCAAATAGACAGATTAATTTTCCGTCTTTTGGGGTAATTTCTCTTGCTGAATTTAAAACATTTTCCAATCCATCGGGTGTGTGTGCATAGTCTACAATTACAAGCGGTTTTTTAGCTACAACTTCAAATCTGCCTGCGACACCTTTTACATTTTTCAATGCTTTTAAGGAAGTTTTTAAATCAATTCCCATAGCAATAGATGCTGTTACAGCTGCTAAGACATTGTAGACGCTGAACATACCGTTCATATGAAGGTTTACTTTATATTCACTATCTTTTACAACAAGTGTAAATTCTGCTCCGTTCAAAGAAAATTGTATATCTTTTGCTTTGATATCGGCTTCTTTTTTTACTCCGTAGGTATAAACTTTTACATTTTCAGGTATGACTGATAAAAATCTTTCAGCATAATTATCATCAGCGTTAACTACTGCAAAATCACCTTCTTCCAGTCTTTTAAATAAAAGAGCCTTAGCTTCAAAGTAATTATCCATAGTAATATGGTAATCAAGATGGTCTTGAGTAAGATTTGTCAATACTGCTCCGTTAAATTGACAGCCACCTACTCTGTTTTGTTCTAATGCATGAGAGCTTACTTCCATTACGACGTTATCAATTTTTTCCACATCCTTTATCATTCTTAATGTTGCTTGCAATTCAGGTGCTTGTGGGGTTGTATGTTTTGCATCTCTGTATTCTCCATTTGAAGATAATTTATATCCCAAAGTCCCAATTAAAGCACACTTTTGTCCGTTTTCTTCAAGAATTTTTTGTATAAGGTGCGTAACGGTTGTTTTTCCGTTAGTGCCAGTAATTCCTATTAAATTTATGCCTTTTGAGGGGCTGGAATAAAATCGGTCTGCGATATCTGGAATCTTATGTCTTGTTGATGAAACTACAATTTGAGGAATTTTACCTGCATCTACAGGGTGTTCTACAAGCAGTGCGACGGCTCCGTTTTCTATTGCATTTTGTGCGTATTCATGTCCGTCGGTGTATTCTCCTGTTAAACATATAAAAATATCACCTTTTTTAGTAGTTTTAGAGTTGTATGAAATGCCTGTCACTTCTACGTTTTTGAAGTTTATTAAATCTTTGTAATCTAAGTGTTCAATTAATTCATCTAGTTTCATCTTTTGTTATTTCTCCTTAAAATTAATCTTTTATAAATTTTTTATCAGGTTTAATATTTAAAATTCTTGCTGTCTGTGTTGCAACTTCTTTGAATACAGGTCCAGCAACTGTATTTCCCCATATTGCTCCAACTTTAGCACTGTCTACCATTACATAGATTAAAATCTGCGGATCAGATGCAGGGAGATAACCTATTGTAGATGTGTACATATAAGGGGTATAGCCTGCAGCATTTTCTTTTGGTTTTCTTGATGTTCCGGTTTTTGCGGCTACATTGTAGTTGTCCATTTTTATTACAGAGCGTCCATTGTTTACGCTTGCTGCTAGAAGTTTAGTTATTGTCTTAGCTGTTTCTGGGGTAACTACTTGTGTATAGTGGATTTTTTGGTCATATTCTTCTTGGGAATATTTAATTATGTGAGGTGTTACTCTTATTCCGTTATTTGCAAGAGCTTGTACTGCTGATATCATCTGCATAGCAGTAACGGAGGTCCCATATCCGTAGGACATGGTCGCTTGTATTCCTTTATCCCATTGTGCCCAATACGGTAGAAGTCCTGAGGATTCTCCCGGTAAATCAATTCCGGTTCGTGAGCCAAAGCCGAAATTTTTTAATACATCGTAAAATTCTTTTGGTGTCATTGTTTTTGCCACGTTGATTGCACCGATGTTACTTGAATGCTCAAAAAGATATTCAAGAGAAATTTCTCCAGGGTAGGGGTGGACATCATAGTCGTAATTTTTTATTTCCCAGTTTCCAATTTTTGTTTTACCGGTATCTAAAATTTTTGAATACTCATTAATTTTGCCTAGGCTCATTGCTGCAGCTACAGTAATTATTTTAAAAGTAGATCCTGGTGGAAATACATCTGTTAAAGTCCAGTTTTTAATTTGTTCCTGAGTTGCTTTTCTGTAATTGTTCGGATCATAGGTCGGATATATTGCATAGGCTAAAATTTCACCGTTTTTGGGATTCATTACAAGAACGGTGCCTCTTAGAGCTTCTTTTTCTTTAACCATTTTTTCAAGCTCTTTTTCGCATATATGTTGAATCGCCGCATCTATCGTCAGTGTTACATCTTCACCTTTGGGATTTTTTGTTGTTGCGATAGGATCAGTAGTTACATCATAGATGATTTTTCCATCTCTGGTGCTTTGAAATTTAACTATATCCTCTACATTTTCAAGTTTATCTTTTGCTGTATATTCCACACCATTTGCAATATCTGCATCAAAATTGTAGTAGCCTAAAACATGTGCAGCGAGTGTGCCTTGGGGGTATTCTCTAGTGTTTTTTTTACCCATAGATATTTCTCTAAGGTGTAATTGGGCAATTTCTTTAGCTGCATTACGGTCTATGTCTTTTTTTATGGTGATAACGGGACCTGGTTTTTTAAGCATAGTTACAAGTTGATCTTTAGGAATTTTTAAAATAGGAGCAAGTAATTTTGCTAGTTCTTCAGGTGTGCTGTCATAATTTTCAGGGTGTGCATAGACATCTGAATATACTTTATCAGTAGCAAGTTTAATGCCGTTTCGGTCAAAGATATCGCCTCGCATTGAGAATGTGCGACCTGCTCGTTGGTTCTGGGCTCTGACACGATATTTCCCTGTGTCAATTACCATTATGAAAAATAAATATATTACAAGGGCTGCGGCAAAGCCTACAAAAAATATGTGTAAGCAGCTTAATAATCTGTCGAATCTGTTAAAACGCTTCTCTTTAGCCCGGTCTGTCTGCTTTTCTCTCACGAATTACTTCCCCTATACCGTTTATATTTTAGCATAAGGAATATTAAAATCATGAAATATTAACGAATATTTACTAATATTTTTAATGTAATTGTATTTGTAAATATTTAATAATATAATTCTGATATGAGATATTATATATTAACATTAATTTTGATGCTGGTTGCACAATCAGCATATGCTCTTGATATTGTCTATCCAAAACAAAATGAAGTTACAATTGATTCTAATTCTACTTTTTTTGTTGGAAGTGCAGATACTAAAGTACCTTTAAAAATAAACGGGCAAAATATTGATGTCCATAAGTCAGGCGGTTTTGCTTATGCGGTAGATTTAAAGGTTGGTGAAAATCAATTTGTAATTGAGTCTGGAGATGAAAAACAAGTATTTAAAATTAAACGTCCAAATCCAAAAAATATTTTAGGTGCAAACAAGCCTGAAATATTGTATGAGTCTGCAGAAACTTTTGTGACAGTGAAGGATAATGTACCTCTTCGTTCAACTCCGGTTGATGGCGGGATAAATAGAATAGCTCACTTTCAATCTGGTGTGCCTGTCAGTGTTATGGGCGAAAAAAACGGATTTTATAAGGTTAAATTAAATAGTACGCAAAATGCTTGGATTGCAATAAATGATGTAAGATCTATAGAGGATATTTCGCCAGCAAAACTTTTGCACAGAGAAATTATTGATGATGTAAACTATTATATTTTTAAATTAGATTTTGATAAAAAAGTTCCCTATGTAATAGAGGGTGGGTATCCTTTTGTCGTAAAATTTTACAATATAGAAGACAAGCCTGATAATACGTTTACTTTTACATTTCCGCTAAAGCAAAAGCTGGTTGGATATAGTGGGAAATATGAGGGGAACAGTTTTATTTTAAAAATAAGAAAATTCCCTAAAATATCAGAAGAAAAGCCTTTAAAAAATATAAAAATAGTTGTAGATGCTGGTCACGGTGGTGATGAAGTCGGTGCATTAGGCTGTTTGAGGGATAAAGAAAAGGATATAAATTTAGCGATTGCTAAAAATTTGGCTAATGAATTAAAAATTCGCGGTGCCAAAGTTATTATGACAAGAACCGGTGATGATGCCGTTGAATTGTATGACAGAGTTGATATAGCAAATAAAAACGATGCAATGATTTTCATAAGTATTCATGGGAATGCTCTACCTGACAACTTTGATCCAAACAAAAACAGCGGAACAAGTATATATTATTATTACCCGCAATCTAAAGCTCTTGCTGACTGTATTATGAAAACTATGGATTCTCAATTGCCTTTGGCTGATGATTTGGTAAGAAAAGGCAGTCTTGCGGTTGTTAGAAATACAAACGCCCTGAGTGTATTGATTGAAGTGGGGTATTTAATTAATCCTTCTGATAATGCATATTTAATTGATAAAGAAATTCAGCAAAAGGCAGGTAAAGCAATTGCTGATGGTATTGAAGAATTTTTGAAAGATTAATTTTTTGAGCAGTCAAATAAAAAGGTAATTGCGAAGTTTGCAAGGCTTATAAAATCAGCCTCTAATTTTGTTGAACTGATATACTTGACTGTTTGTAAAAGTAATTGTAATATGATATAAACCCGAGGTTTTAGAATGGATAAAGAGGCATTAAAAAATAATTTATATAAATTGTGGGAAAAAGATTTGGTACCTCTTTTGCAGGCAAAAGAGCCGGAACGGATAAAAGCATACAAAACTTATTCGTTTTGGGTATTTATAGCTGTAATTTCTCCAATAATTTGGGCGATAGATATTTTTACGTTAATGAAACTTGGTACTATAGGTGAGCTTGGGGGCATTATTTTTGAGGTAGTAATGTTTGGCTCTTGGGCTATGATGGCGATTGGGATAAGAAATGCTAAGAGTGTATCAAAAAAATTTGACAAATACGTTAAAAAAGATATTATAAAAAAAATATTGGCAATTTTTTCGACTGTACCTGAATTTAATATAAAGATTGATTCATCAAACAAGACTGATTCCAGAATGCGTTCGGATCTTAAAGTGATCAATAATAGTAATATTTTTGTTTATGTTGATGGTATTGATTATGATGATACTTTTTTAGGTAAAGCTTTTCAAGTCCAAATTAATATTAAAGAATTAGGTTTGTATTGTTGCGGAGAATCTAAAACAAACGAATATGCTTACAGTGTATTTAGCGGATGTTTGATTTCTATTGATATGAATAAAAAATTTAAGGGACATACTATAATAAAAAGTAAACAATTTATTTCAAGGTTCCCTGATTTAAGTACTTCTTCATATTTACTTAAATTATTAGGTTTTTTAAATGTAATAAAAAGTATGATAAAGTTAAAGGATTATTCTAAGGTAAAGACTGAATTTTCAAGTTTTAATGAGAAGTATGATGTTCTTGCGACAGATCAGGTTGAGGCAAGATATTTGCTCACTACTGCGTTCATAGATAGGTTTTACAATCTTAAAACGGCATTTAAAGCAAAGCATATAAATTGTTCTTTGAAAGATAATAAAATTTTATTCGCGTTTTCGTTAAAAGAAGATCTATTTAAACTCGGATATTTGAGAGAACCGCTTACAGAAAAATCTCATTTTACTGTAATGATAGAGCAAATACTTTCTTTAATGGACTTTGTAGAACATTTCAAGTTGAATATGAAAATCGGACTTTAGCAGATTTTAAATTTAAAAAAAGAACAGGTAATTTAAGAGTTTTTATTACCTGTTCTTTTGGGTTTGTATTTTATATTATTGAAAACCAATCTGAATTAGATATTTTTTACATAATTAAGCAGAGTCCTTACCCCGGCTCCTGTAGCACCTGAGATAAATTCTTTTTGCGGTTTTTCAATAAATGCAGTGCCTGCAATATCAATGTGACACCATTTAGGTCCGTTTACAAATTCTTGTAGGAATATTCCAGCAATAGATGCTCCACCTTGGCGTGAGCCTGTATTTTTCATATCAGCTATTTCAGATTTTAAGCTGTCCTTATATTCAGCAAACATCGGTAATTCCCAGTAAGTTTCACCGCTTGATTTTGCTGTTTCAATTAGGCGGTTAATCATTTCCTTATTGTTGCCCATAACACCTGATGCTACTGTACCTAAAGCTACAACACAAGCACCAGTAAGAGTTGCAATATCTATTACTTCATCTACACCAAGCTCACAAGCATAACATAGAGCATCAGCAAGAGTTAATCTTCCTTCTGCATCAGTGTTATCAACTTCAATCGTCTTACCGTTTTTAGCTGTCAAAATATCTCCGGGTTTGTAAGAGGTGCCTGAGGGCATATTTTCACAAGCTGCAATGATTCCATGAATTTCAGCATCAGGCTCAAGATATTTTAAAGCACTCATTACACCTAAAACACAGGCAGCACCAGACATATCATCTCTCATTGTAAGCATTGATGAGGCAGGTTTGATATCAAGTCCGCCTGAATCAAAACAGATTCCTTTTCCGATAAGTGCGATTTTTTTCTTTACATTTTTACCGGTATATTTCATATGTATAAATTTAGGAGGCTGAGCACTTCCTTGTCCTACTGCTAAATATGCTCCCATTCCCATTCTTTCGATTTCGTCTTTGTCAAAAATTTGTGTTGTTACACCCTCAATATTTTTAGCTGTCTCTGCAAGTTTTGTAGGTGTCGCAAATTGTGCAGGCTCGTTTGCTAAGTCCCTTGTAAGTTTCATAGCATTTGCAAATATAATACCTTCGATTACATCTTTTTCACTGAATTTTGTAAATGTAATTTTTTCAATTTTGTGTGCTTTTTTGCTTTTGTATTTATCAAAAGCATAATCTGCTATTAAAGCTCCGATAGCTGCGGATTTCCCGTAATCGGCATTGATATCAAAATCGAATGTCGCATTTTTTGCTTTGATTTGCTGTAATTTTTTGACAGCTTTTGCTACTGCCTCTCTCATTTTATTTGCATCAAATTCTTCTTTTTTACCGAATCCTATGATTAAAATTTTATCAGCAAAACTTTGTCCTAATGTATGAATTAAATAGGTCTCACCGAATTTTCCTTCAAAATGATCTTTTTCTATTGCATATTTGTTTGCAATTTCTTCTGTTGTTTTTTCACCCTCAAATTTGTTAATTACAAGTACCTCACAAGGGGTTTGTGAAAGTTTTTCTGATACTTTAATTTCCATAATTTCTCTCCTTCTAACATTTTGATTATACAACTTTTTTGAAGAATTGTAAATTTGTTTTATAAAAGGTTAAAAAAAACTGTTCAAGTGTTTTCAGTATCGTAAATGAAAATAATTCCGATAAAATTTCATAGTTATTCAAGTCATGAAAATAAATCTCAAAAAAGAAATGCAAATTTCAATGATAAAAGCAGTTTTTGTAAGAAATTTACATTATCAAATTTTCAGGCACCTAACTTTACAAGTTTAAAAACGACTTCTGAAAATGAGCATAAATATTTAGGCACAGCTTTTTATCGAGATTTAAATACATTAATTAATGTATCTGACCTAATAAGGCAAGAATTTCCAAATGGAACGGATATTATGGATTTCGCCTGCTCAAACGGTGAAGAAGCCATATCATTGTATTCATTGATAAATGATAAAAATAATTGCAAGTATAAAATCCATTGCTATGATACTTCCGATAAAGCTATAAAATTAGCAAAATTGAATGTGCATTCAATTTTTAATGGTACACCCGATGAATTTTTAATTGATAAAAAGCCGTTGAATGAAATTTATAAAAATATTGCAAGATGTTTTAATGAATTGATGGAGGAAGTTACCCCTCCGAATTTTGAAATAAATGATAAAGATTTTATAGATTTAAGAAGAAAAGAAGACGATTTTATTGAAAAATATTTTAAAGTTAAAGATGAATATTTTTCAAATTTTGAATTTAAAAAAGGAGATATAAGAGATATTTTAAATATTCAACCCGAAAAAAAGGTCGGAGCTGTATTTTTTAGAAATGCTTTCTACCATATAACCAACAATCATACATTCGAAAGAGTATACGACAAAAAAACGCTTGATAAAATCTTGGAAACCAATAAAGAAGAAGTTATACAAGATGTAGTGGACAAAGTCTATGAAAAACTTTTACCCGGCGGATTTTTTGTATTGGGCGATGATGAGAAAGAACATATTTATCAGGCTGATAAATATACCCCTAATGATGAAATATATTTTGATGACATAACAGATGAATATCTTAGAATAAAATCACCGCTTCTAAAGGCTTTGAAAAAAGATGGAAAATTCAAGCCTGTATTATCTTCAAAATGCAAAACAATGGCAATGGGAGATTTTACGGTATATACGGTATGGCAAAAAGTGGAAAAATAAATTTATACAAAAAATATCAATAGCTTTGGAATTGAAGTTATATTAATTCATCTAATCAAATAAAAAGTTTCAAATTTAGAATAATATAAAAATCCTTGTTTGAAGATATTTTAAAGAATAAAAATAAAATAATTTTTTGTATCAAAAAATAAATTTCTACTATACAAAAACTAATTTGCATGGTAAGATGTTGACAGATGTAGTAGGTAAATATTTTTGGATATATATGCAATGAAATTCATTTAAATATTAATTTGGTGAAAGCTCGATAGGATAT
>CASGAK010000108.1 GCA_949299435.1 uncultured bacterium | reverse complement strand
TCGGATATAACACAAAAAGTTTTTTAAATTTTTTATATGAAAAAAATATTTTAAAATTAAAAAAAAATAAAAAAGAAAAAATAAAAATTTTTTTCAATAAAAATAAAAATATCGAACCGAGATATTCTGATAATAATTATAACGATGAGATATATACTAATAATAAAACATCACATTATAGCGAACAGATATATTCCGATAACAATTCTGCAGATAATACCAAGAAAAAATTTGGAATTTATCATGTAAATAACTTAATAAATAACGACGAGATATATTCCAATAATATTTCAGCCAATAAAACTATAGACCAAGATCAAAATATTAAAATTTATATAAAAGCATTAGATACTGACGAAAATTTATTTTACTTATCACCATTTTTTAGACAAGGTAATAAAAAAGATAAAAAATACAATAAAATTAATTTTCACTACGATAAAATTTCTAAACTAATAAATAACGAATTTAAGCAAAAATATACACTGGATCAAAAGGTAAATTTAATTTTATTTAAATACATAATCGAAAAAATGCCTGAAATTTTCCAAAATAATGATATTGAAAAAATAATAACCTCATCAAAATACAAGCCATTTTTTGACCGAAAATTATGTACTTATTTCAGGCTTATTAAGAGCAAGAGAGTTAAATGTACCCTTGTAAGGCGTTTAATTGCATTCTTACATAATATATATTATAACCATATATCAACAAGTTATAAAAAGGCACTGAAATACCTTAAAACAGACGGTTTTATTTTTGACCCTAAAGTAGGTGATGCGAGAAAAACTCTTTTAGCTGATAATATAATTTATAATCTGATATTTTTAGATGCATTTACACCTGCTAAGTGTCCTGCACTATGGTCACTTGAATTTTTTAAGTTGCTTTTTGAGCATCTTGATAAAAATAATGGAATGATTTTAACTTATTCAAATTCTGCAGCAGTCAGGAACGCGATGATTAATGCAGGATTTCATGTCGGAAAAATTTATAGTGATGAGCTTAAAAAATATATAGGCACAGTTGCAGTAAAAAATAAAACCCTAATAAAACATGAACTCTCAGAATACGATTTAGGGTTGATTAATTCAAAGGCTGGTATATTTTATCGGGACGAAAATTTAAGCGGGCTTAATGAGCAAATTATCGCTTCACACAAAATTGAAGTAGAAAACAGTGATAAGATATCAAGCTCAAAATTTATCAAACAATTTAGAAAAGCTAATTAACAAAAGATTAATATTATCAGAATATAACGATAAGATATATTCACATAACATCTTCGTTTTTTTTCAACTCAATTGAATATCCCAAAATTTTTGCAAACAATTCAAAATCTTCAAACCTTAATGTTCCAAGCCTCATTTTATGAGAAAGACCGTCAAGGGTATATTTTTTATTACTATTTTCAGTTGCAAGCCTTGCTAACTCTTTAAGTGTTATACCTTCTTTAGCAAGTAAAATTTTGACAAATTCTTTAGCAGTCATAATCTCTCCTTGCTAAATTCTACAAATTATTGATGATATTGACAATTATTTGATAAAGCGATATAATAATAGATACATATCTCAATAATTAGAATTATATATCAATATTTTGTTAATAAAACTTAAATTATGCCAAAGGGGGGTAAAATGAAAAAAGCCTTTACGCTTGCAGAAGTGCTTATAACGTTAGGTATTTTAGGTGTTGTAATGGCATTGACACTGCCGACTTTGATGGGAGAATATCGTAAAAAAACAATTGAGGCCAGATTAAAGAAGTTCTATTCCGCTTCAAACCAAGCTATACAACAGTCAGAAGTCAAAAATGGTCCTAAAGAATATTGGTCAAGATGTACTGACGGATTACAGACATCATCTAGTACAAAAATGCCATGTGAGCAATGGTATAATTTATATCTTAAAGATTACTTAAAAACCGTAAAAGTAGAGCATTTTGATAATAAGTATCAAAACACAGCAGCCTACTTTGAAGACGGGAGTCTTATGATAGTAAAATCAGGATATGATATTTTCTTTTATCCCTTTGCAAAAGATTTTGACAAAGATGAATTT
>CASGAK010000107.1 GCA_949299435.1 uncultured bacterium | reverse complement strand
TTTCATAGCCTGCATTTCCAGCTCCTTTCATAATTTATTGGTTTTCTTCGTCTGCTTATTTATTATAACAACTTTTTTTAACCATTGCAAGAGTTGTCCAAATTATATTTTTTATACTTAAAAGGAAACAGGATATAACTTATACATTTCACATATTATTAGGGCAGAAAATTATACCAAAGCCAAACAATCTTTATAAGTTTCAACTTCAATAATTTTATCGGACTTAAAGAAATTACTGTTTGTTACATTCAACACAGTAGAATTTTCTTTAATCGCATAGACTTTAATACTTCTCCTCACAGCCTCAAATACAGGCACAGCACCTAATGAATTGAATGGCATAACAAGATAATCGACATTGTTTATAGAAATCCCGTCTTTTTTAACTATTCTTGGTGCTTGAGCAAGTCCAAGCAGGACACAAGGGAGAAAAGTCGGCGTAATATACTCAGCTGCAGCTTTTGGACTTACAATTTCCGTAGAAATTGAAAAATCTGCAAATGCCGGAGAATGTGCACAAGGAATTTTAAATTTTTCAGAAATACAATGCGAAATAATTCCTTCAATTCCGCCTACAGGATCGACACCTGAACCATTCATATAATTTTCATTATCAGTTTCAGGATCCTCAAAAAAGCATACAATAGCTATAGCGTCAGCACCGCGTTGTAAAAGTTTTTCAGACGCTTCATAAAGCGTTTCTATATTTTTAACAACTCCGCTTGATATACCACTTTCATCTATATAAAACTCTATACCTACAGACTTTTTTGTTATCTCATAACCAATTACGTCAATTCCATATACAGTCTTAATAGCACCGATGGTGTTTAAATGTATATTCAAGACCTCTTGCGGGATTGCTTTATCAAAAATCACCCCGATTTTATTATTTTCAGCAGGCATAAGCTCCAGTTTTCCCTTAAAAAACTCATTTAAACTGTAGCCTTCAACGTAATACATATTCGGATTAATTCCTGAAAAAACACCTGCATTTACAACGTTAGGGTTTACAATTAACTTTGATTTCTCTGAGAAAGCTCTCGCATAACAGCTGGCATCGCCGGCATAACCGCCGATATTTGCCCCAACTCCTGTAGGAATTATAAATACACCTAGCTTTTCACCATTACTTAACATAAATAAATAATACACAAAAAACGCGGACTTTAAAAGTCCGCGTTCTAATAAATTTGCTATTTTCCGGATCCTCCGTATGTAAAGTCGTTTTTGACATTTGTTTGAAGAAGTTTTGTCCAGGAACTCTCATATGTAGTAATTTCATTAAGTTGTGTCTCGTAATTATTTTTGTCGAGCTCGAGCTGTTCTTCCCAAGTATTTAAATTTTGTAATTCATACTCATGCTCTTTTTCGAGAATTTCAATTACAGCTTCATATTCCTCTGGGGAATCTTCATAGTATTCATAATAGTAATACTGTTGCTGATCATTATATTTAGCCTGCAATTCCGCACTTTCTCTTGACGCATTCATCATATTGAACATAACATTTGACAACTTTTCATTAATCATTGATTTTTGTTTGGTATACATCAATAAAGTCTCTTGAATATTTGATATTGCCATTGCTCTCGTCCTCTTTCTTTTTACTGCTCTTAATTATATAAAAACAATTAATAAAAGCTATTTTCAGACTTTTGGCTATTTGTTACATTTGTTAATAATTCAATATCTAATTTATTTTTTATCTTCATACAAATCCATAATTAACGATCGTGTAGGAAGTAGTAAGTATCGTTTCGACACACCGAATTGTTAATAGCTGACTTTTTTCGGATAATCCTTCGATATTGTCCAATTGTCATACTGTATTAATGCTGTACAGAATGCAGGACTTGTTTCATCAGTATCTACACTGCCTGCACTTTTTTTGCACCCATCAAGTAATGCCTCTCTTGTCCCATTCCATTTGTATTTAAAAGGCTCAAATCCTTTATTTTTATGATACTTCCACATTTCTGCATTTACATTTGGCATAAAAGCAAATGTAAATGCACATATTCCTCTTGCAGAAGTTATTCCATATTTTTCTATGCATTTATCTGCCTTTGACGGATAAAAATGCCAATCTCTTGTTGTATTAGGATTACTCTGTAATAATGCACTGCCATCGGCAAAGTATACTATAAATCTTCCACCATCTATTAATTTTGACTGGGATATATTCATATGTTTGCCTATGTATTT